>JBFYOK010000016.1:0-25496 GCA_041303845.1 Microbacteriaceae bacterium
CCCCGTCGGAAGATCCAGAGCAGCAACAATCGACCGCAGTCGCCGCTTGACCCTGTTGCGTACCACTGCTCCACCCACGGCCTTGGCCACAACAAAGCCCGTGCGGCTCATTTCTTGCATCTCGTCGGAAGAGCTCTCTGTGTCGTTGGAGAGAATGTGGATTGTCACGAACGCGCCAGAGAAACGCGCCCCACGACGAACGACCCTCCTGAAATCAAGAGGGTCGACGAGTCGGTGTGCCCGAGAGAGCACGGCCGCTGGTTAGGCCGAGAGCTCGGTGCGGCCCTTGCGGCGGCGAGCCGAAAGGATCGCGCGACCGGCGCGGGTACGCATACGAAGACGGAAGCCGTGGACCTTGGCGCGGCGGCGGTTGTTCGGCTGAAAAGTGCGCTTGCTCATTGTGTTCTCCGTTTCACATCGCGGTTAGCTGGTGCTCGAGAACCGCGAGAAAGTCATGTGCCCTAACGGGCCAACTTGATAACGGTACGCGGTTTGGTGCCCACGGGTCAAACCGGGCAACAAGTTAAGCGACAACATCTTGCGTTTATCCACAGGAGTCGCTACCTTCGAGGAAGTTATCCCCAGCCACCCAGATCGACTGGCGCGCTGGGTTAGCGCTCATATTCTTGCGGAATGAATTCATCTGCCGCATCTCTTGCTGAATCGCTTCGGGGGAATTACGTGTCTGATGCTGAGTTGACCACGATTTGGTCCTCCGTTCTCAGCGCCCTGTCAGAGGACGAAACCGTCACACCGGCACTCTACGGATTCGCTACGCTCATCGAGCCCCGTGGTGTGATGGCGGGGACCATCTACTTAGAAGTTCCCAATGACTTCACGCGAAGCATGATTGAGCAACGGCTCCGCGACCCGTTGTTCGCGGCCATTGGCTCCCTGGGTGAAGACTCCGACATCGCCTCATTCGCAATCGTGGTCAACACGGATCTTGCTGACAAGCTTCTCGAACGCACCGACGCCATGATCGTCGCCCCCGAGCCGGCACCACCAGCTCGAGACGTGCCCACGTCCGTCACGGATTCGAAGCTCAACACGAAATACACCTTCGACAGTTTTGTTATTGGTGGCTCAAACCGCTTCGCCCACGCGGCTGCTGTCGCCGTGGCTGAGGCGCCAGCAAAGGCATATAACCCTCTCTTCATTTACGGAGAATCCGGGCTTGGAAAGACGCACCTTCTCCACGCCATTGGGCACTACGCGCAAAGCCTCTATCCGACCATTCGGGTCAAATACGTGAGTTCCGAAGAATTCACGAACGACTTCATTAACTCAATTGCCAATAACCGAGGAACCGCGTTTCAGTCCCGCTACCGCAACATCGACATTCTTCTCATCGACGACATCCAGTTTCTTCAGGGAAAGGCCGAAACCCAGGAGGCCTTTTTCCACACCTTCAATACGCTGCACGACCACAACAAGCAGGTTGTCATTACGAGTGACCTGCCACCGAAGAGCTTGACTGGATTCGAAGACCGCATGAGGACTCGCTTCGAATGGGGTCTGCTCACTGATGTGCAAACACCCGACTTGGAAACGCGCATTGCGATTCTTCGAAAGAAGGCAGAGAAAGAAAAACTCAACGTTCCGGACGACATCCTCGAATACATCGCAAGCAAGGTCACGAGCAACATTCGCGAGCTTGAGGGAACCTTGATCCGCGTGACGGCTTTTGCCAATCTCAACAAGGCTGCAGTCGATCTGCCTCTGGTACAGACCGTCCTCAAGGACATCATCACGTTGGATGAAGACAACATCGTTTCGCCCGTCGACATCATGAACACAACTGCCGACTACTTCCGTCTTTCCGTAGACGAATTGACCGGAACCTCCCGAGCTCAAGCCATTGCCACAGCCCGACAAATTGCGATGTATCTGTGCCGCGAAATGACGAACTTGTCGCTCCCCAAAATCGGCCAGCTGTTTGGTGGACGAGACCACACGACGGTCATGCACGCGTGCAAGAAAATTGCCGAGTTAATGAAAGAGCGCCGATCTATCTACAACCAGGTGACAGAACTCACAACGCGCATTCGCCAACGCTCGCAGTACGCCCGTGCAACGTAAAGCGGCAATCAATTAAAGTTTTTTATTGGGTTTTCCCCTGTGTACAGACATGTGGATATCTCGGAATTCACCGAACGCAAGTTGTTGATAAAGGGCGGCAAACTGGGGATGACGCCCGTGTCGAGAGGTTTCGATCAAACCCTCTCGTGGGAGTATCCCCGGCTCACGCACATCTGACACGCGTGTAGTTCGGTGCGTCCTCAAGGAATTGCCGCTTGCTGTCCACATATCCCCAGGGGTTAAGACTGTTAAAAGTTAAGAAATATATAGAGATCACTCTCATAACGATTACGGCAAAAGTCCTCAAACCAGATGTCTTCGGAACGCAGTAGCATGAGAGACCCAATAACAACCGAGGCGGAAAAGTGAAGTTTCAAGTCAACAAGGACGTGCTTAGCGAAGCTCTGTCTTTCGCGGTCAAACTGCTCCCGGTACGTACCTCGCTCCCGCTTCTCAGCGGCGTCCTTATTGAGGCTTCTTCGGAGGGGGTTAAGTTTTCAACCTTCGATTACGAGACATCGGCTCAGACTTCGGTCACCGCGACTGTCGATCAACCGGGACGAGTATTGGTACTCGGCCGGCTTCTCAACGAAATCGCCGGCCGGTTACCGGCCGCACCTGTTTCTTTTGAACTCGTAGATAACAAAGTTGTGTTGTCGTGCGGCTCCGTCACGTTCTCTTTGCAGTGCATGCCCGTTGACGAATATCCCAGTGTGCCTCAGGTCGAAGGCGTTACCGGCAAAGTGCCGGGAGATGAATTCGCCTCGGCTATTGCGCAAGTGGTTGTTGCAGCTTCTCGCGAAGACAGCATGCCGGTGATCATTGGCGTTCAACTTGAAATCTCTGGAACGACATTGAGCATGATGGCCACAGATCGGTATCGGGTTGCCATCAAGGATGTTCAATGGGATTCCGGCAGTGAGGTGGTTGAACACGCTGCCCTGGTTCCTGCTCGCACGATGCAAGAAATCGGAAAGACCTTTGGTTCGGCTTCGACGATTAGCATCACGTTGGCCACGAAAGACGACCGTGAAGTGATTGCTTTTCATGCTGACAACAAGACGGTCACGTCTTTGCTCATCAAGGGAACATTTCCCCCTGTGCGCCGCCTTTTTCCCGAGAAGGTTGAAAACTTTGCCGTCGTCAACACGGTCGAGCTTATTGAAGCCACTCGTCGCGTAAAGCTCGTTGTCGAACGCGAAGCCGCGCTCAAGTACACCTTCCGTGACAACAGCATCACACTCGAGGCGATCGGAAGTGAGCAAGCACAAGCGTCCGAAACCATTTCCGCCGCGATTACAGGTGTCGAGCTCACGGTGTCCCTCAAACCGGATCTTCTACTCGACGGGCTCAACGCGGTGCATTCGGAGTTCACTCGCCTCGGCTTCAACCACGGGGATAACCCGAGCAAGCCAGGTCCGGTTCTCATTACCGGCCACACCTCAAAAGGCGAGCAGTCAGACCCTGCATATCGCTACCTTCTGCAGCCAAACCTGCTCTTGCGCTAGCCGAGGTCACTGCGTGCACCTGACGAGACTTCGATTGACGGAGTATCGAAATCACGAGCAGACGGACATCACACTTGTCCCCGGACTCAATCTGTTTCTTGGACCAAACGGTCAGGGCAAAACCAACGTCGTCGAAGCGGTCAACTTTCTTGCAACCGGGTCCTCACATAGAACTCATCTGACATATGCCCTGGTAAAGCAACACGCAGTGGCCGCGGTTATCAACGCAGACTTTGTCAGCAATGACCGCAAGCTGAACGTCGACCTGCGGATCGAGGCCTCCGGCGGAAACAAGGCCAGAGCTAACGGAAACCCCATCCGTATTCGCGATCTCTCGCGATTCGTTCACGTGGTGCTTTTCGCCCCAGAAGACCTGCGTCTCATTAGAGACGACCCCGAAGTCCGGCGGCACTTTCTGGATGACGTCATCGAGGTTTTGTCGCCGCGAATGATCGCGGTGTTCAGCGACTTCGAGCGCGTTCTCAAGCAGAGAAACAGTCTCCTCAAATCGCTCAAGACGACCTCGCGCGCACAACGCGACCTCGGCACGCTCGATTTGTGGAATGACAAATTCCTTGACCTGTCAGCCGACATCACTGTTGCCCGCCAATCCGCCATCAGCGCCTTGCGCGAACCTTTATCGCAGGCTTACGGAAATGTGGCGGGCGTTCGACACAAGACCAACCTCCGCCTAGGGCAAAAAGCAGAGAATGCATCATCCGAGGACGCCGACCGGAGCGCAACTCGGCTCGCCCTCGAAGCCGCACTGGCACAGTCGCAAGACGCGGACATCGAGAGAGGGCAAACGCACGTCGGACCACACCGAGACGACGTCATTCTCGAACTCAATGGCCTTCCCACCAAGGGCTACGCGAGCCACGGCGAAACCTGGTCATTCGCCCTTGCGCTCAAGTTGGCCGTAGCGGAGCTCATACGTCACGGCGAACTCGGTGACCCCATTGTGATCCTCGACGACGTTTTCGCAGAGCTTGACGAAGATCGACGCCGTCGCCTAGCAGAGGCAGCCAAATCATTTGAGCAAGTTCTTGTGACCGCCGCTGTGGCTTCCGATCTACCCGACCTTGGTGCGGGTCAAGAGTTCCGAGTGAGTGAGGGGGTGGTCTCGTGAAAGACGAGGCGTTAGCTATCTCGGCTTACTTACGGCTAAAAACGCTGTGGACGGGAATGCCAGCGACGCGACGGAAAAAGCACAAGGCACCCCTGACCGGATCGGAGCCTTTTTCGCCCGGCCGCGATCCCGTGTCGGCAGCGGACGCCTTGGGTGGAGTTACCGCACAACTCGGCTGGGAAAAGACGTTGGCGCAGGCAACGCTCCTTACCGACTGGGCCGAGATTGTTGGACCAGACACTGCCCAAAATTCGGTCGTTGAGAAGTTTGAAGACGGCATTGTCACTGTGCGATGTTCGTCGACGGCGTGGTCGACGCAACTCAATCTGATCTCTGTGGACGTCCTCACGCAGGTGCTCAGAGAGCACCCCGACGCGGGCGTCGAAAAAATCGTCTTTATTGGCCCCAACGCCCCCTCGTGGAAACGTGGCCCAAAATCGGTTCCAGGGCGTGGCGCACGCGATACTTACGGGTAATGAGACAAAAACCCCGGGGCGCCGAAGAATCGGCGCGCAGACGGCGAATTCGCGGGTTTCTGACGGCCCCAAACGATACACTCAAGAGGCAATTAAGTCGTTGGGAGCCAGATCATTTCCGAGTCGAGCGAACCACAGTCCCCGGCGGCAGATCCGGCTGAATATGGCGCGAACCAGATTCAAGTTCTCGAGGGCCTGGAAGCTGTCCGCAAGCGCCCCGGTATGTACATCGGCTCGACCGGAGAACGCGGTCTGCACCACTTGGTCTACGAAATCGTCGACAACTCAGTCGACGAAGCTCTTGCCGGCTATTGCGACACGATCAACGTCACAATCCTGTCGGATGGCGCTCTGCGCGTCGTGGACAACGGTCGTGGAATTCCTGTGGATGAGCATCCTGTCGAAAAGATCTCGACAGTAGAAGTCGTCCTCACAATCTTGCACGCGGGCGGAAAGTTCGGCGGCGGCGGCTACTCGGTATCTGGTGGACTTCACGGTGTCGGTAGTTCGGTCGTCAACGCACTGTCACACACCCTTGACGTTGAGGTTCATCGCGAAGGACACGTTTGGACTCAGCACTACGACAACGGAGTTCCCGCGGCGCCGTTGGCAAACACCGGCACCTCAGACCGCACCGGCACGACCATCACGTTCCGCCCAAATGCTGAAATTTTCGAGACAGTTGATTTCACGTTCGAGACGCTTCGCCAGCGATTCCAACAGATGACGTTCCTCAATAAGGGCCTCACCATCACGTTGAAGGATGAACGCCCCACGGCTACCGAAGAACAAGCCGAAGGCGTCTCATATCTGTACACCCAAGGTCTCGTCGATTATGTGCAGTACCTGAACTCGGCAAAAAAGACGGACATCGTTCACGAGGAAATCATTTCCTTCGAATCCGAAGACACGGACCGCAAGATTGCGCTCGAAGTCGCAATGCAATGGACGACCGCCTACACCGAAAGCGTTCACACCTACGCAAACACGATCAACACGCACGAAGGCGGCACGCACGAGGAGGGGTTCCGGGCGGCCTTGACGACGTTGGTCAATAAGTACGCCCGTGAAAAGAACATCCTTAAAGAGAAGGATGAGAACCTCTCCGGTGACGACGTGCGTGAAGGTCTCACAGCCGTGATTTCGGTAAAGCTTGCTGAGCCCCAGTTCGAGGGACAGACAAAGACCAAACTCGGGAACACCGAAGCGAAGTCTTATGTGCAACGCGTGACCGGAGACTTCTTGGGCGACTGGTTTGAGCGAAACCCAGTGCAGGCGAAGGACATCATTCGTAAGTCCATCGTTGCCGCTCAAGCACGAATGGCCGCGCGCAAGGCCCGGGAGACAACGCGCCGGAAGGGATTGCTTGAGGGCGGCGGCATGCCGGGCAAGCTCAAGGACTGTCAGAGCAACGACCCCGCGTTGTCCGAAGTCTTCCTCGTGGAAGGTGACTCGGCGGGCGGTTCGGCGGTACAAGGTCGCAACCCAGATCGCCAGGCGATTCTGCCCCTCCGCGGCAAGATTCTCAATGTTGAGAAGGCGGGCCTTGACCGAATGCTTGCCAACGCAGAAATTCAAGCCATGATCACCGCTTTTGGTACCGGCATCGGCGCCGACTTCAACATCGAAAAAGCCAGGTACCACAAGATTGTTTTGATGGCCGATGCCGATGTTGACGGCCAGCACATCACGACCCTCCTTTTGACACTCCTTTATCGCCACATGCGCGAACTCATCGAATACGGGTACGTCTATTTGGCGCAACCGCCGCTCTATCGAATCAAGTGGACAAACGCCGATCACCAATACGTCTACAGCGACGCGGAGCGTGACGCGTGTCTCGTTGACGGCCAGAAAGCCGGCCGAAAGATTCCGAAGGACAACGGGATTCAGCGCTACAAGGGTCTGGGCGAGATGGACTACCGGGAACTGTGGGAAACCACCATGAACCCGGACACGCGAACACTCCTTCAGGTCACGTTGGCTGACGCAGCTGCGGCAGACATCATTTTCTCGACGCTGATGGGCGATGACGTAGAAGAACGACGAAAGTTCATCCAGCAGAACGCGAAGGACGTGCGTTTCCTTGACATCTAAAGACAACGAATCGACCGAAGAAATCGGCGAGGGCATCACCGACCGAATTCAACAGGTAGATCTGCAACTAGAAATGCAGCGCTCGTACCTCGACTACGCGATGAGTGTCATCGTCGGTCGCGCACTTCCCGACGTTCGCGACGGACTTAAGCCGGTCCACCGACGCGTGATTTATGCCATGTACGACGGCGGATACCGCCCGGACAAGGCATTTTCGAAATGCGCTCGAGTCGTCGGCGATGTCATGGGTCAGTTCCACCCTCACGGCGATAGCGCGATTTATGACGCGCTGGTTCGACTCGTTCAGCCGTGGAGCCTTCGCTACCCGCTCGCTCTCGGTCAAGGCAACTTTGGCTCTCCCGGAAACGACGGGGCTGCCGCACCGCGGTACACCGAAACCAAAATGGCGCCCCTCGCACTCGAGATGGTTCGCGACATCGACGAGGACACCGTCGATTTCCAGGACAACTATGACGGTCGAACCCAAGAGCCGGCGATTTTGCCGAGCCGGTTCCCCAACTTGTTGGTCAACGGATCCGTGGGTATCGCGGTGGGCATGGCCACGAACATCCCTCCTCACAATCTGCGCGAAGTAGCTTCCGGCGCACTGTGGTTGCTCGAAAACCCGGAGGCGGGGCGCGAGGAACTTCTCGAGGCACTGATGGAGCGCATCAAGGGACCTGACTTTCCGACGGGTGCACAAATTCTCGGGGCGCGCGGGATTCAAGACGCGTATCGCACGGGACGCGGTTCAATCACGATGCGCGCCGTGGTCGCCGTTGAAGAAATCCACGGGCGCACCTGTCTCGTTGTCACGGAGCTGCCGTATCAAGTGAACCCCGACAACCTCGCGATCAAGATCGCGGAGCTCGTCAAGGAGGGTCGCATTCAGGGCGTCGCCGACATTCGCGACGAGACGAGCGGGCGCACGGGTCAACGACTCGTTATCGTTCTCAAACGCGACGCGGTGGCCAAGGTTGTTCTCAACAACCTCTACCGCATGACCTCGTTGCAAGAAAACTTTGGCGCCAACATGCTGGCGATTGTTGATGGTGTCCCTCGCACGCTCGCGCTCGACGGATTCATCACATATTGGGTCGAGCACCAAATCAACGTCATTGTCCGTCGCACAACGTTCCGTTTGCGCAAGGCAGAGGAGCGCATGCACATTTTGCGCGGATACCTTGCTGCACTTGGTGCGCTCGACGAGGTGATTGCGCTCATCCGCCGCAGCGCATCCGCTGACGATGCTCGAGACGGACTCATGACGCTCCTCGCCATTGATGAACTTCAGGCGCGGGCAATTCTTGACCTCCAGCTGCGACGCCTCGCTGCTCTCGAACGACAAAAGATTATGGATGAAGCGGCTGAGCTTGAGTCGCAGATTCAAGACCTCAATGGCATTCTTGCTAGCCCTGCACGCCAGCGGGATATTGTCTCGACCGAACTCACCGAGATTGTGGATCGCTATGGCGACGACCGCCGAACCACGATAGTTCCTGGCTACGACGGGGACTTGTCTGTCGAGGACCTCATTCCCGAGGAAGAAGTTGTCATTACCGTCACGCGCGGCGGATACGTCAAACGAACGCGGAGTGACAATTACCGAAACCAGCGACGTGGTGGAAAGGGGGTCAAAGGCGCTGCACTTCGTGCGGACGACGTCGTCGAACACTTTTTTGTCACGACCACACATCACTGGCTCTTGTTCTTCACCAACAAGGGACGCGTCTACCGGGCCAAGGCATATGAAATACCCGAAGCGGGCCGCGATGCCAAGGGACAACACGTCGCCAACTTGCTCGAGCTTCAGCCAGATGAATCAATCGCCCAGATTCTGGACATCCGCGACTATGAAGTCGCCAAGTATCTTGCTCTCGTTACCCGAGACGGCCTCATCAAGAAGACGGGTTTGACCGAATACGACACCAACCGAACAGGTGGAATTATCGCCATCAAGTTGCGCGATGAAGACGAGGTCATGAAGGCCTTGTTGCTTGATGAGAACACGGATGTTCTACTCGTGTCTCGCAAGGGCATGAGCCTGCGATTCTCGGCAACCGACGAGGCGTTGCGACCAATGGGTCGATCGACATCCGGCGTTATCGGGATGCACTTCCGAGAGAATGATGCGATTCTTGATGCGTCTGTCGTGAGCGACAACGGATACGTTTTTGTTGTCACGGAGGGCGGTTACGCAAAGCGAACCTCCGTCGACCAGTATCGACTGCAAAATCGCGGCGGCCTCGGCATCAAGGTAGCCAAGTTGAACGAGGAACGTGGTGACCTAGCGGGATCCCTGATCGTTTCCGATGATGATGAAGTGTTGGTGGTTCTCGAGTCGGGCAAGGTCGTGCGCTCGAACGTTTCCGAGGTACCGGCCAAGGGCCGCGACACCATGGGCGTGGTTTTTGCCCGCTTCGCGGAAGACGACCGCATTCTTGCCGTCGCTCAAAACAAGGAGCGCAACCTCGTGTCGACTGAGGAGGAGCATGCCGAAGGCGAAGGCGAAGGCGAACTCGAGGGCGCGACAACGCCAACAGCAGCGACCGAAGCAGATGGTGACGCAGCTTCCGAGGTCCCGAACTCAAGCGAAGAGTAATAGCCTTATTTCGCCCCCTTCGAACTACCCATTGAGGACCGAAACCACATGAGCACAGCACCAGGCGGTTACACGCCCCAGCCAGCCCCGGCTACGACAGACAGTGGCCGAAAGTTTTCGTTTCCAAAGTTGGCCCGAGGAGATAAGGCCAATCGCGCCCCAAAGACAGCACGAGGTGTGGACGGTCCTGAACGCCACGTGAGACTCAAGCTTGCGTACATCGATTTTTGGTCAGCGATGAAAGTTTCGTTCCTGCTGGGCTTGGCGCAGGCCATCGTGACCGTCATCGCAACTTTCTTGCTGTACATCGTGTTCGTCCAGACTGGTGTGTTTGAAACCGCAAACAACGTCGCGGGTCAAGTTCTCGGCGGCAACAACTTCGACGTGCAGAGCCTTGCTTCAATGGCACAGGTGCTGAGCTTCGCGGGCGTCGTCGGCATTCTTAACATGGTCGTGATCACGGTTCTCGGCGGCGTCGTGGCGGTCATCTACAACGCGTGCGCCAAGATTGTCGGCGGTATTCAAGTGGGATTCGTCAACGTTCCCGACTAAGCTCTTCATGTGCGCGGATTTTTCATTCGTCCGAACACTCAGGTAGGCTCAACTCTGGTCAAACGGGGCTATAGCTCAGGTGGTTAGAGCGCTTCACTGATAATGAAGAGGTCCCAGGTTCAAGTCCTGGTAGCCCCACTCCCGTTTCCCACGGGGCCTTAGCTCAATTGGCAGAGCACCTGCTTTGCAAGCAGGGGGTTAGGAGTTCGATTCTCCTAGGCTCCACAAAACGAAGACCCGCCCTCCACGGCGGGTCTTCGTTTTTGCCACTCACATATCAAGCTCCCGCATTATGGAGCAGCCAACCCGAAGAGCTCAACACCGACAACGATGTTTGATCGTTTGCGCCGTCGCAAGTAGGGCGACGCTAGAACTGGCTTTGCGTGGAGGACGGCAGTCACCGTCACCGCATCGGCGGGTTCCATAGTGGTTGCACGAGTCACTACGACGCAATCGTCGAATCACTTCTCTTTTTCGGGAAAGCCCGTCCGTGGTCAATCATGCATTGGGTAAGGCTTCAGGTTGGTCCGCGGAAATAATGCATAGACTCATATACCAGACAGAAGAAGCTTTCGTAGGAGTAGTCGAGTGAACATCAAGAAGTCTTTCGCGGCCGTCGCCGTGACGTCGATTGCGTTGGCGAGTGTCGCCCTGGCGTCATCGTCGGCACAGGCGTTAGAGACGTACACAAACGTGGCTACCGGGTCCTCGCAAACCTATGCCAACGGCACTACGGCCACGGCGTCGTTTGCAAATAACGGTGCTTATGTTTCGGGGGGCTTTAATGGGCAAAGCTCGCTCGGGTACCAAATCACAGCGGACGACGACAGCTCCGTAACGATAACCTTCTCAAGTTCGCAGAGTGACTGGGTCGGAATTTCCGACCTCCGTCTCTACTACGGCTGGCTGAACGAGGGGGACCCGTCGCAGGTCTTTACAAACCAGGCCCCTGGTGGACTCGACCTCACCGATTCGAGCATTCTGATTTCGAGCTCGAACTCGTGTCTACCGGTTGCTTGTCCGGCCGCGCCAAGCTACTCCGCTACCGGCCTGATCAAGGCGCCCGATGGCTCAGCCGGAAACAGTTACATCGGTGACTTGCAACTCCACTTCGCAACACCAATTACGTCGATCACCGTTGTCGGTCCGGCAGACCGCCCGGCCCCTGCCGGAAGTTTCGGTGCGGGACTGAACGGCATTGGATTTTCGATTCCTGTTGTGACGCACACGGTCACGTTCAATTCAAATTTCGGTTCTGCGACGACGACGACTCAGACCGAGGGTGTGCCTACGATTCTCGACGCAAATACGTTTACACGCACCGGTTACACGTTCGATGGTTGGAATGACCAGCAAAACGGCGAGGGCACCGATTTCCCCGATGGGCAGAGCTACGACTTTACGGCCGATCTGACACTCTTCGCCCAGTGGACAAGCTTGTCGGCGGCGCGCACCGTGACGTTTAGCCCGAATGGTGGGTCAGGAACGATGACTGAGCAGAGCTACGAGGGCACAGTGAACCTCTCCCCGAATACGTTGACGCGGGAGGGTTACACCTTCGTCGGATGGAACACGGAACAGGACGGCAACGGAACGGCCTACGCGGACGGCGCGAGCTTTGATTTCTCCAGCGACGAAACCTTGTTTGCTCAGTGGGCTGAAAACCACACCGTGACGTTTAACGCAAACGGCGGCTCGGGTGATATGCCGGCACAAGAAACCGGCGGAATCGCGGCGCTCGCAACCAACACGCTCACGCGTGAGGGTTACACGTTTGCTGGTTGGAACACTGAGGAAGACGGGTCCGGTACGCTTTACGCCGACGGCGCGGACTTCGATTTCAGTTCGGAGGAAACCCTCTATGCACAGTGGACGCTTGATCCGCTGGGCGCAGGACTTTCCGGCCTTGGCAGCCTTGTCAATACGGGTATCGCTACTCTCGGTCCAATGGGAGCGGCCGGTGTAATCCTTGCGATAGGCGCCCCGTTCTTCTTGTTGAGCAGCCGCTTCCGAAAGGTTCGCGCCTTCGGTGGAATCGTCTTGCACAAGTCAGCGCACCTGACGATCTCTACACCGGCAACGATGTTCGATCGTTTGCGTCGCCACAAGTAAGGCGAAGCCAGGACTTTACTTCGCGCGGAGGACGGCATTCACCGTTGCCGCAATCGTGGGCCCCATTGTGTTGGCGAAAGTCGACGTGAGGTGGTCTTGATCGCGGTAGACATTCGCGCCCGAGATAACGACGTTGCATCGCTGGGAATCGCAAAAGACTTCTGTGAAGTCGACAACCATGGAATGTGGCACCAGGTCTGCGGCCAAGCCCAGCGGGTCTGGTGAGACAAGACCTGCTGAACGGTCGAACGAACACGCGTCGATAGTTCCCGCTCGCAGGCAATTGTTCGGGTCGAAGCCGACCGCCGGGTTATCGGAAATGACGACGACACGAGCAGTTCGTGACTGCATCATCCAGGCATCGGCCGCCGCTTCAGCCGCTGCTGTCGCCGAGCCGGATGCGTCGACGAGCGCACTAGCCAAGGCAGACGTGATGATGACATCGAAGGGCGCACTTTCAGCCAGCTCGATGGCGAGGTTGTCGCGCCACTCGCGACACGACGCAACGAACGCGGGATTGCTGTCTCGTGGCGGTTCGGTGGTCCACGGGCACGCACCCTTCAAGTACGTCGTGAGTGACCAACCGTGCAGTTCGGCCTGTCGAATCAGCGCGTCAATGTACTGATACGCGTGACTGTCACCAATGAGCGCAACTCTGGGAGCAGTCGCCAAGCTCGATCCGAAAACACATGACGTGAGCGTTGAGTCATTCAGCTGAACGAAACACTTCTCGTGTGTGGGGCGATCGGCACTGCCGAAACCCGGGTCAGGAATAATGACGCCGGCAAGATCCGGATTAGAGCAACCGGAAATAATCGCAGCCCCGAAACACTCGGGCGGGTTAGTCTGCACGGCAACGAGCTCAGCAGCCGCAACTTCGTGCCTCGGCTGCATGACAGTGAAAATTCCGGCAACGAGTGCGCCGATGACGCCGAGGGACACCAACATCCAGCCGAACGTGAAGCGAGGCTTGCGGTTGGTGAGAGCGGGGAGTCGACGAAAGGGATCTTCGATGAATCGCTTTGTCAGCCATGCCAGCACAAAACAGGACACAAAAAGGATGATCCGGTTAATCGTGCCGAGACCCCATCCAATGATGAACGGCGCAACAACAATCAGCGGCCAATGCCACAGATAAAGCGAATAGGAAATGTCGCCGATGAATCTCATTGGACGGATGGAAAGTACGCGGGTTACCCCGAGGCGAGTGTCGCTTGGACTGATGGCCAATACGGCCACGGTTCCAATAACGGGAACGATTGCAATCCAACCCGGGAATGCTATGTCCGCGGTCAGTGTGACAGCGCTACCGAGAATGAGCCCGAGTCCGAGCAGCCCGATCAGGTTGCTGGCCCATCGAGATGTCGCGCGCCAACGAGGAAACAGAACGAGCAGAGCACCGGCGGCAAATTCCCACATGCGAGTAAACAACGCGAAGTAGGCTTCGGCGGGGCTGACGCTGGTAAACCAGATTGACGCAATGTACGAAAGTCCTGCGATAGCGAGCACTGTCGCCGTCAGGGAGACCCAGCGCCGCGTTTTCCCGAAACGCGCACCGAGGGAAATGCCTCCGAGGAGGAGAAGCGGCCACACCACATAGAACTGCTCTTCAAGAGACAACGACCAATAGTGTTCGGCGATAGTGTTCCCGGCGCTCGCCAAGTAGTTGACGGATCCGGCCGCGAGGTGCCAATTCTGCCAATACAGTGCACTAGCCGTAATGTCCCACAATGACTCATGCAGGTAGGCGATGGGCATGATAACCGCGGTCAAAATGGCAGAAACGATAAGCACGAAAAGCGAGGCGGGCAATAGTCGCCGGATGCGCTTGGCCCAGAATCCCGGAAGATCAATCCGGTTTCTCTTCTCGAGTTCTCGCGTGAGCTGAGCGGTGATCAAAAAGCCTGAGATGACAAAGAAGACGTCGACGCCGATGTAGCCGCCAGTGAGTCGTGAGGGCCAGAAATGGTAGACGACGACCAGCAGGACGGCGATCGCCCGCAACCCCTGAATGTGCGGGAGAAAGTTCTCAGCCTTCGCGGGATTTTGAGATGAGCCAGCCATAGGTATTGAGCCTAAAGGTCGTCAGGCTCTTCGACCCATAACTCGTCGTCGGCGCGGAAGGTTTGGTAGGCGATATAGCCAATCCCAATCAAAGCCGCAATGCCCAGTCCAACGCCGACATAAGCGCCAACTCCAGGCCAGGACTTGGGACCACCCTGTGTTGCACGTGAAACAACCTTCCGGGCCGTTGCGAGAGCAGTCTTGGGCGCCTTGCCATCGAGCAGATTGAGCGCAGCACCCACGGCAGCACCGACTGTCGGCAACACGTCATCAACAATGGTGTGACGAGCCTGGTTTATGCCACGGCGGCTCCCGGAGAGGAAGCGTGGAATCAAGTCCTCTTGCGCATATCGACCAACGTCATGTCCGGCTTCGCGTGCCATGGCACCGGCACGGGCGAGAACGCGTTGCTGTTCACGCAAAATCGCCTGGGCTTCTGCGCGAATCACGTCGCGCGGGTCCTTCTTCTTTGCCATGAGACAAACTTCCTTCCGCAACCTCTCTTCCATCATGTCACTGTCAACGAATGTCGTGCGCGCGTGTGGAAGAATGGCGGGCATGTCGACTCACACAGCCACAGCAGTTATCACTACGAATCACGGACCAATCTCGGTGAACCTCTATGGGAATCACGCACCGAAGACAGTCGCGAACTTCATCGGTCTCGCCACTGGCGAGAAAGAGTGGACCGATCCCGCGACTGGAGAGTCGCGCGCCGACTCGTTGTATGCGGGAACAGTTTTTCACCGAATCATTGTTGGGTTCATGATTCAGGGTGGAGATCCCCTGGGACAAGGATTTGGCGGACCGGGCTACCAGTTCGACGATGAGATTCATCCGGAACTTGATTTCAACGAGCCGTACAAGCTCGCGATGGCGAACGCGGGAATTCAGGGCGGCAAGGGAACTAACGGTTCTCAGTTCTTCATCACTGTTGTGCCAACGCAGTACCTTTTCGGAAAGCACACAGTTTTTGGCGATGTAACCGATGCCGCGAGCCGCGCCGTCGTCGATGCGCTGGGGAAGGTTCCCACAGACGGACGCGACCGCCCGCTCGATGATGTCATTATCGAATCGATTACCGTCACGCCGGTTTAGCACTTCTTCATGACAGAGGAACTCGTTCCCGACGCCTGCTATCGCCACGCTGGCCGGGAAACATACATTCACTGCCAGCGGTGCGAGCGGGGCATCTGCGTCGATTGCCAGACACCGGGCGCCGTGGGTGTGTTGTGCCCGGAGTGTGTGCATCCAGGTAAAGCAGCTCGAACCCGCCGCCGTATGTCGTTGCGCATCGCTGGGACCGAAACCCCAGTCGTGACAATCACCCTGATTGCATTGACGCTCTTTGTTTATGTGCTGCAGTTGATTCCGGGGCTCAACATCACGCAATCGATGTTGTTTGCTCCCGTCTATAGCTTCGGGGAGTTTTCACCGGCGGCGCCGTATGAACCGTGGCGCATGCTCACAAGCATTTTGGTGCACTCAACAGGATTCATATTCCATGTGCTTCTGAACATGTACACCCTGTGGGTGTTTGGCCAGATTCTCGAAAGCATGCTGGGACGACTTCGCTTCCTTGCGCTGTATGTGATCTCCGGCTTCGGAGGATCGCTCGCGGTGATGTACCTGGGTGATCTGCAAACAGGTGTTGTCGGGGCATCCGGCGCAATCTTTGGATTGCTGGGAGCGTTCTTTGTCATTCAGCGAAAGCTTGGGGGCGACTCTACCCAGCTCCTGGTCTTGCTAGGCATCAACCTCGTCATCGGCTTCCTGCCGGGCATGTCAATTTCGTGGCAAGCACATGTCGGCGGACTCGTCACGGGAGTCGTGCTTGGTCTGATCTTTATGGGAACACGGCAACCGCTTCAACGACGACGCCAAAGGTTGCTGATTGGCCTCACCGTTGTGCTCATGGTCGCGATGGTGCTCGCCCATGCCCCCATCGTTGTCGCCTAGCGTCGGCCCAACCGATTCGACGCCGAGCACCGGTTGTCCACATGGTTATCCACATGGGGAGAGTTACACCCGTGTAATTCTGCGTTAGCGCCAGCGCGTCGTCATGAGGAAGCCAATAAAGGCGATGCCGAATCCAACCAGGATGTTCCACGATTCGAGTGCGGGAACCGGCAAGGTGCCCTGACTGATGTAAAAAATGATGATCCACAGCAAGCCGACGAGCATGAAGCCAAACATCACCGGCTTGAACCAAACGGGGTTGGGAGCGTCGCCGGCTTCGGTTTCGCGGACCTTCTTTGTGCGTTCTTTTTTGCTAGCCATAGTGCAACGAGTATACAAGCCATCAGCCAAACGACGCCGTCTTCAGGGGGCGCTCAGGATTTCGAGGCTAGACTTCCCGGGTGACTTTTGAGCGAGAAGAACCCCACGTCGACGGCGAAGAAAACCGTGATGCCGCTGATTTGCCCGGTGACCAAGACGGTGCAGCGGACCACGATGAATGGCTGAAAAAATGGCTCAATTCAGAAGAGAAGCCGGCGGCGAAGGGCAAGAAGCGGTCTGGTGATGTGGCCGACCGTTCAGAAGCTTCCGAGGCGAGCGCAGACGCAGAATCGGATACCAGCGTAGGTGACACCACGTCACCGAAAAACACCAAGCGATTTGCGGCGGCGGTCGCCGATTTCCGCGAAAAAACTCCCGTCCTGCTTGATCCTCCAGAACCTGAGGAAGACCTCGAGGCGGACATCATTATCGAAGGCGGACCCGAGCAAGCACCCCGGACCTTCTTCGGCAAAATCAAAAGCGCGTTCCTGTCAGATCGAACCACCTCGGCGTTCGGGGTGGTCGGCGAGTTGCTCATCACGGGTGGCACCGTGGTGCTGCTCTTCTTGGCTTGGCAACTCTGGATCAACAACGCAATTGTCGCCGGGGAACAGGCCGAGGCCGTCAAGGAGTTCAGCAATGGGCTGAGCTCAAGTCCGTCGGCAACGGCGAAATGGACGCCCAAGGCCGGAGCTATCGACTACGGGCCCGCACCTGTGCTTGAGTCGGTTGGACAGAACGCGGCGATCGGCAACATGTACGTTCCGCGTTTGGGCTCGGGCTCAACTCGGGCAGTCGCCAACGGAGTGACCGATGCCGGAGCAACGATTAACCGAGGCTATTACGGACGATACGAAGATTCGCAGTGGCCAGGAGAACCGGGAAACTTTGCGGTGGCAGTGCACCGCAATGGCTGGGGCACAAGCTTTACCAACGCTCATCTCATTCGTCCCGGCGACAACTTCTACCTCGAAACGCCACAGGGCTGGTATATATATACGATTCGAAATACCGAATACGTTGTCCCGACACAGGTTGATGTTGTGAATCCAATGCCCATGAGTGAGGACCCACCCGTTGACGGTCAAAGCATCATGACGATCACCACGTGCTCGCCCATGAACGGAAACGGGGAGCGCCTCATCGTCTACGGCATTTTGACGTCATGGCAACCGCTTGAAGCAGGCGTCCCTGCCGAAATTACAAAGCTCGTCGAGGAGGCACGTTCGTAATGTATGCAGCGATTTGGCGAGTGATTCCCGGGCCCCTGTGGCTACGCATCAGCATTGCAACGGTGAGCGTTGCGGTTATTGTGACGCTACTTATGGTTTTCGCCTTCCCATGGGTTGATGCGTTGATGAGCTCGCAAAACGGCAGCGTCGGGTAATCGCGTGACGCGCATCCTTGTCATCGATAATTACGACAGCTTCGTCTACACGATCAATGGCTATCTGCAGGAACTGGGTGCTGAAACGACGGTTGTTCGAAACGACGACATAGCGCCAGAAACCCTCGAACAGACTCTCTCTGAATTTGACGGTGTCCTGGTTTCTCCCGGGCCCGGCACACCAGCCGACGCCGGCATCTCGATTGCAACCGTGTTGATGGCGGCTCAGCTCAATAAGCCGCTTCTGGGCGTCTGCCTTGGGCACCAAGCGATTGCCGAGGCCTTTGGCGCCACGGTGACAAACGCAGAAGAGCTGATGCACGGCAAGACGTCAAGAATTCGACATGACGGTTCTGATTTCTATCGAAACGTTCCCCAGACCTTCTCGGCAACGCGCTATCACTCGTTGGCAGTGGTTGATTCCACCGTTCCCGCGTCACTCGACGTGACTAGCAAAACTGACGGCGGTGTCATCATGGGTTTGCGACACCGGGACCACCCCATCTACGGCGTGCAATTTCACCCCGAGTCAGTGATGACAGAGGGTGGCTATGCCATGTTTGGAAACTGGCTTGAATCACTCGGGCTTTCGGGGGCAGCCGATAGGGCGAAGTCAAAATCGCCCCTGATTTCTCGCTAACCCGCGCAGTAATAGATTGTGACGGATGTCCCTAGGGACGCTTCTCCGAGAACGCTCTGGGCCCCAACGCTCAATGACGCATCACTCTTGCATGAGCGGTCGCCCGTCGTGATGACGGGAATCATGTATTCCGGTGAATTGAGCTTTGCGGTGGCATCTTTGAGGCTCAGTCCACGCACATCCGGCACGTTGACCTTGCCGTTCGCGATGACAATGTTAATTGCAGTTCCCTCTGTCACTGACGTGCCGATGACGGGATCCACCGAGATGATTGTTCCGGCAGGAAAAGAGCCGTGGTAGGACTCCGATACCGAACCGGAGACCAGCTTCAACGACGTCAGTTGAGCTTGCCCGTCAGCCAAACTCATGCCCGCAATATTGGGAACAGGAATCTCTTTGGCACCGAGCGAGATATAGACCGTCACGACCTGACCGGGTTCGAGTTTGAGACCAGCAGCAGGGTCGGTACGAATGACCTTGTCCTTCGCGACGGTTGCGCTGTTTTCCTCCGCCAGAACTGGTTCAAGTTCAGCCGCCCGCAACTTCGTTGCTGCCTGCTCGTAGGTCATGTTCTTGACCGAGGGGACTGTGACAGAAGTCGGCGCGAAAATCGTCGTCGGCGCAAGATTGACGACCCAGATGGCGACGAGCGCAAGAACCGAAGCCGTGACAAGAGAAATTGCGATGCCCGCCATTACCCTGCGACGTTGAGGTGTGTTCTTCGCTCCGAGGCCGGACATTTCTTCAACCGACCAGGACGAGCCTCCGGAATACGAAGCACGAGGCGAGAACATGGCGTCAAAGTCGTCCTCGGCTTTCCGTGCAGGTGACGCTGTGGGCGGCTCTGTTACCACCGACGTCGGAGTTGTCGGCGAAGACGGCGCGAGAGAAGGCGTTGCGGCCATAGCCGGAGTCTCGGCGTCGAGGTGGGCTTGCTCTAAGGACGTTCCCGTAATGTCGGCGAACGTGGCGGAGATGTCGTCGGCGAATGCCTGCGAGCTCGTAAACCTGTCGGCGGGGCTCTTTGACAGAGCACGCTCGACGACCATGTCCACCCGGGTCGGCACTTTTGGATTGAGCTTGCTCGGCGGCGTTGGGAATTCCTCGATGTGGGCGCGCGCAACTTCGACGGGGCCAGCGGCCTGGAAGGGCACGCGTCCGGTCAGCATCTCAAAGAGCACAACGCCGAGTGAGTAGATGTCCGAGCGTTCGTCGGCTTGATTCCCCAGGGCTTGCTCCGGTGAAAAATAAGCCGGTGTACCGACGACACTGAGTGCTTGAGTCGACTCTGAGTCGGTCTCGGAACGCGAAAAAGCGATACCAAAATCAAGAATCTTTACGGAGCCGGCTTTGGTGATCATGATGTTTGATGGCGTCAAGTCGCGGTGGATGATGTGCTTCTTGTGGGCGAACGAAATCGCATCGGCGGCCTCCTTGGCAATGCGGAGCGCCTCCGCTACTTTGAGCGGTCCCTTCGCGATAACTTTGGTCAGCTCAATCCCCTGAACAAACTCCATCACGATAAACGCGTGCGTGACAGATTCTCCGGATGCGCTCGCCGACGTGTCTTCTCCTGCATCCAAGATGCGAACGATTCCCGGATGCGCTAACTCAGAAGCCGACTTTGCTTCACGCTTGAGCCGACGGCGAAAATCAGCGTCATTCGCTGAGTCGGTGTTGAGAATCTTGATGGACACGGTTCGATCGAGCCGGGAATCCTTGGCGCGATAGACGTCAGCAGAGCTCCCTTGCCCGATTCGACGCTCGAGAACGTACCGGCCGGCGATAGTTGTACCAACGAGCGTCACAGGGAAACCTCCATGACCAAACCTACGTGTTTTTCGTTCGACTATTCGATGTTGACAGTGAGCGCGCCACCGGCACCCGACGTGAGTTCGCCACACAGGACCTGCATCGTGACGCTGGCCGAGGTTCCGGGCGAGTTCGGGGCAGTAAAGGTGTCGCTCGTCAGGCCCGCGCCGACGTTGCGCGACTGGTCGCCGAAGTTGATTGCGTACGCGACGAGTGGAGACCCCGACGGGCACTGGTTGTAGACCGACCAGGCGATCGTAAAGGGGTTGCCGGCCGTCACGACGTTTCCAGGTACCACTGGCGACAACGTGGGTGCCGCGGGCGGCACCAGAGTCGGGGCCGGACCGTAATAGAGCACCGTGATGAGCTCACCGATCTTGAGGTTTCCGGTCGGGTTCAGGTCGAACACCTTGCCTACCAGTGCAGCGCTCGGCGCGGCCTTGTCTTCCTTGAGGTTGACGCCCATGCCAAGTGCCTGCAGCGCAGCAGAGACATCATCGACGGACTTGCCGACGTAGGCAGCCTTGTCTACCTTGACCAGCGTTGGTGTCGGCGTCGGCGTCGGATTCGTCGACGTCCGAGTCGGCGTAGCGGTGGATGTTGGTGATGCCGTCTTGGTCGATGTGGTCGACGGAGAGCCGTCTCCACCACCACCGGAGAGGACCGCGACAATAGAGCTCCCAAGAACAATCACGAGCACCGCAACGAGGGCGATGAGCGGCCACGTCCACGGGCTCCGCTTGCCTTTGCGTTCTTCATCGGGGTTAGTCGACGGAATGTTCAAGACCGTCGTGGCACCCAATTCGGCGGCACGAGGCATGACCAACGTTGCATCCCCGGCGACGACGCCGGCCGAAATTGCAGGCACAGCCGACGCGGCTGATTGCACATCACCGCGACGAAGCGCCTGAGCTGCTCGAGCAAGATTTGCAGCGGAGTCCGGGCGATCGCTCGGCTTCTTCGCAATCGAACTCATGACCAGATTGCGGACGGGTTCTGCAATGGTGTCGGGGAGCGGCGGAGGCGCATCGTTGATTTGGGCCATTGCGATGGCGACTTGCGATTCGCCGGTGAACGGGCGCTTCCCGGCCAACGCCTCATAGGCGACAATTCCGAGCGAATAAATGTCGGTCGAGGGAGATGCAGGATGACCGCTCGCCTGTTCGGGCGAGAGATACTGCACCGTTCCCATGACCTGACCAGTCGCGGTGAGGGGAACCTGGTCGGCGATTCGAGCGATACCAAAGTCGGTAATCTTCACCCGGTTCTCGGGCGTGATGAGCAGATTGCCGGGCTTGATGTCGCGGTGAACGAGGCCGGCTGCGTGGGCAGCCTGAAGCGCCACGGACGTCTGCGCGACAATGTCGAGCACGCGATCGATGGGCAACGTGTGCTCGCGCTCCAAAACGGATGACAATGGTTCTCCGGGCACAAGCTCCATGACCAGGTAGGCGCTGCCGTCTTCTTCGCCGTAGTCGTAAACGTTTGCGATGCCCTCGTGATTGACCAACGCTGCGTGGCGGGCTTCTGCCCTAAAGCGCTCGAGGAATCCGGGGTCGCCGAGATACTCATCCTTGAGAATCTTGATGGCAACCTGTCGACCAATGACCGTGTCGGTTGCTTGCCAAACTTCGCCCATGCCACCGACGGCAATGCGGGAATCCAGGACGTAGCGTCCACCGAAATTCATGCCCGCTGAAGGCCTCATTGAAAAAGCACCGCCTCAAGAACGCGTCGCGCTATGGGAGCCGCAATCAAGTTTCCATAACCCTGTTGACCCAAACCTCCACCGTCCTCGACGAGAACGGTGATTGCGTAACGGGGAGCTTCCGCAGGGGCAAAACCGGTAAACCACAGCGTGTACGGCTCGCCTTCACCGTTCTCTGCGGTTCCCGTCTTGCCCGCGACGGTCACTCCCTCAATCTTGGCATTAGTTGCTGCGCCGTTGTTCACACCTTCCACCATGATTGCCGCAATCGTGGCAGCAGTTTGAGCGCTCATCGCGCGCTGGTATTCCACTGGAGTGGGTGCCGTGAGGGTTTGTCCGTCGCTGGCGACAACGGAATCGACCATATTTGGCGACATCACTATGCCGCCGTTGGCGATGGCTGCCGTCACCATGGCGATTTGAAGTGGTGTTGCTCGAACATCGAATTGCCCGAATGCCGATAAAGCCGTTTGCGGTTCGTCCATCACGGGAGGGAAGTAGCTCGCCTCGACCACGAGCGGAATCTCGAAGCCACTGTTGAATCCGAACCTCTTCGCCTGATCCAGCAAGGCTTTGCGTCCAAGCTGAATTCCGAGTTCGGCAAAGGGGATGTTGCAACTAATGCGCAGAGCTTCTCGAATCGTCACCGTCTCACCGGGTCCGCACGTGCCGCCGCCGCTGTTGCGGACAACGTTGTCTGACCCGGGAAGCTGAAACTCAAGCGGATTCGGCAGTTCGCTGTCTGCTGTCCATTCGCCCGACTCCAACGCTGCTGCCATGACGACAAGCTTGAAGGTCGAGCCGGGCGGATTCATGTCGCCGGCGAGCGCCCGATTGATGAGGGGGTCACCTGCGTCGCCGAGCAGCGCGTCATACACGTCGATGACTTCGTCCGTGTCATGTGACGCGAGCGGCTGAGGGTCGTACGACGGCGTCGAGACCATGGCGAGCACACGTCCCGTTGCCGGTTCGGTGACGATGACTGCCCCCGCGAAGCCCGACTCAGCAAGAGCGTCGTAGGCTGCCTGCTGAATGACGGGGTCCAGGCTCAGATTCACATTGGCTCCGCGAACCCGCTCGCCAGTGAACAGGCTTCGAAGCTCCTGCAAAAACTGAGACCCTGACGTGCCGCTGAGGTACCCATTCATCGCGGCCTCAATACCGGAAAGTCCCTGGTTCAGGGTGAAGTAGCCCGACACCGGCGCCCAGACAAAGGGGTTACGGTACACGCGCTGGAATCGGTAGTCATCGTCGCTCGGCACTGACTCGGCGATGACAGAGCCACCGGCAATGATGCTTCCTCGCTCGGCGCGGTAAGAGTCGAAAAGAGTGCGCGTGTTGCGTCCATCCGCGTAAAGAGATTCGGCGACCCCAACTTGAATCACTGAGGATGAGACGAAAAGCGTCAGGAACATCGCTAAGGCGACCGCCGCAATGCGACGCATCTCGCGAATCATTTAGGCCACCACCAGACGTGTGCGACTGCGCGCCGAGTCCGAGAGCCTCAGCAAGAGCGCGACGATCATCCAGTTAGCCACGAGGGAGCTTCCGCCGGCGGCGAGAAATGGTGTCGTGAGACCCGTCAGCGGGATAATCCGGGTGACGCCACCGATAACGATGAAGCACTGCAACGCGAGCACGAAAGCGAGACCGGTCGCGAGGAGTTTGCTGAACTCATCGGAGGCGATGTATCCGATGCGGAGGCCGCGTGTGGTCAAAATCAAATAGAGGCACAGAATGGCGAAAATGCCGGCGAGACCAAGCTCTTCACCCAAACTCGCGATGATGTAATCGCTCTGCGAGACCGGAGTGATTTGGGGCAGTCCTTGACCGAGACCCGTTCCCAGAACACCGCCGTGTGCGAGACCGAAGAGACCCTGCACGAGTTGATACGACCCGCCCACCTCGTCGAATCGATCGGGGTTGAAGGCGTCATACCAGTTCGCAAATCGATCGTTGACGTAGCCCAACGCGAAGTTGGCGGCCACCGCGCCTGCGACGAAGAGACCCACGCCCAGGGCGACCCAACTCGCGCGTCCGGTCGCGGCGTAGAGCATGACGAGGAAGAGCCCAAAGTAGAGAAGTCCTGTACCGAGGTCTCGCTGAAAGACAATGACAGACATAGAGAGAACCCAGACGGCAAGGATGGGCCCAAGATCACGACCCCGTGGGAATCGCATCCCGAGCATCTGCCGCCCAACCATCGACAGCGACTCTCTGTGCTGCACCAGATAGCCAGCAAAGAAGATTGCGAGTGCAATTTTGGCCACTTCGCCAGGTTGAAAGGTGAGGCCGGCAACCTGAATCCACACGCGCGCGCCGTTTACTTCGATTCCGAGCCCCGGCACCATCGGAAGCAGAAGAAGCACGACGGCAACTAAGCCGGAGGTGAAGGTGTAGCGCTGAAGAACTCGATGCTGACGCACCAGAAGTATGAGCCCAATACTCACCACGATGGCTAGCGCCGACCACGCACATTGCTTGACGCTGAGCGCGTCCCAGCCCTCAACTTTCTGGGCGAGGTCAATGCGGTAAATCTCTGCAATGCCGAGGCCGTTGAGCAGAGTTGCCACGGGAACCATCACGGCGTCAGCCTGGGGGGCGGTAAAGCGCAACACAACATGAAAAACGAGAATCAAGGCGCATACTCCGGCGACGAGCGCGAGCATCCCGGGATCGAGCCGCCGAAGAACGGAGTCCTGCACGATGACAACAGCCAAGAATGTGACCGCAAATGCGACCAAGAGAAGCGCGAATTCGCGGTTTCGAAGAACTTGACGCCCCGCTGGCCGTTTCAAGCGACCAATTGCGAGACCCGATCCAATGGTCGTCATGACGATCTGCCGAACCACTTCGCGACGCGTTGACGTAGTTGGGCCCTGGGGACGTTCGCACCATCAGTGTCTTCACCGGTTCCGGGAAAGCCCGGTGTCGCGCCGCCAATAACAGGAATCTCACTTGTGGCGACCGGAAGACTTCTCGCTGGCTTTCGTCGACCTCGGGGTGCGGGAGTGGTCGCACTGACAGAAATCGGAACGGCTGCCGCG
>JBFYOK010000017.1:0-5474 GCA_041303845.1 Microbacteriaceae bacterium
GCGGCGGTCTCGTTCATGAGCGCGAGGTCGAGGCGACGCTTGAACCACACCGTCTGGTGTCGCGTGAGGGGATCGCGCTTCGCATCGTCATCGACGATGCGATATTCATAACGCCGTGCGAGCGGCGAGAATCGCGCGTCAAACCCGTCGGGCGCTCGCGTTATCGAACGAATGACAACATCGGGGCTTTGGTTGAGCAGGCTGATCAACTTGCGCGTCAAGCGCACGAGGTCGGTTTTCTCGTCGATGACGTCGAGGTCTGCATGTGCGACTTGTCCAGTTGCGTGGACGCCGGCATCTGTGCGCCCTGCAACGACCAGTCGAACGGGTTGCGTCAGGCGGAGCACCGTGGTCAGGGCATCCTCTACCGTTGCCTGCACCGTTCGCAGATTCGGCTGCATTGCCCAACCGGCAAAGTTGGTTCCGTCATAAGCGATGTCAAGACGCACGCGCATGCTTTTTAGCCTAGCTTTCGGTTAAATGCGACAGGGCGCCCGCACAATGCGAACGCCCCATCAACTTCTCTAGCTTGAGAAGCTACTTGGCTTCTTCGTCAGCCGGTGCTCCGTCAGCAGGTGCCTCTTCAGCAGCAGCCTCTTCGGCCGGTGCTTCCTCAGCAACAACTTCTTCTGCAACCGCTTCTTCAACAACGGCAACCTCGGGAGCTTCGGCCTCAGCGGCCTCAACAACCTCAGCGGCTACTGTCTCTTCGATGACCTCATCCGCGGGCGCTTCCGTTGCCGGTGCGTCTACCTTCGGTGCTGCAGCCTTGGGCGCAGCAGCCTGGGCTGGCTTTGCCTTCGATGACTTCTTATTGACGGGCTCAAGCACGAGCTCGATGGCAGCCATCGGAGCGTTGTCGCCCTTGCGGTAGCCGAGCTTCGTGATGCGCGTGTATCCACCTTCACGCTCTGCGACCAGCGGAGCGATTTCGGCGAACAGCACGTACGTTGCGTCCTTGTTGCGAAGGATGCTCAGCGCGCGACGGCGTGCGTGCAGGTCACCGCGCTTCGCGAACGTGATGAGGCGCTCTGCAAGCGGACGAAGGCGCTTGGCCTTGGTCTCAGTGGTCTGAATGGACTTGTGCGTGAACAGTGCGACCGCAAGGTTAGCGAGCAGCAGGCGTTCGTGCGCCGGGCCGCCTCCGAGGCGGGGTCCCTTTGTTGGGGTAGGCATTATGTTTCTCCGTGATTAGTGAAAAGGCG
Source organism: Microbacteriaceae bacterium (assembly GCA_041303845.1). Classification (GTDB taxonomy): domain Bacteria; phylum Actinomycetota; class Actinomycetes; order Actinomycetales; family Microbacteriaceae; genus RFQD01. Next base: position 1,206 of record JBFYOK010000017.1, read on the forward strand.
TGCGGGAAGCTCGCGCTGCTTACATGTATTCGTCGTCGCCGCCGCCGAAGAACTGAGCGCCTTCGAAGCCGCCAACCGAGTCCTTGAGCGAAAGTCCCATTTCGATGAGCTTGTCGCGAACCTCATCCACCGACTTCTGACCGAAGTTGCGGATGTTCATCAACTGGTGCTCGGAGAGAGCAAGAAGCTCGCTCACGTTGTTGATGCCCTCGCGCTTCAGGCAGTTGTAGGAGCGAACCGACAGGTCGAGATCTTCGATCGGGATCTGCAGTTCGTTGCTGATGACCTGCTCCATAGGAGCGGGGCCAATTTCGATGCCCTCGGCAGCAGTGTTGAGTTCACGAGCAAGACCGAACAGCTCGGTGAGGGTGCGACCGGCCGACGCCATGGCGTCACGGGGGCTGATGGATGCCTTGGTCTCGACGTCAACGACCAAACGGTCGAAGTCAGTGCGCTCACCGGCACGAGTTGCCTCGACGCGGTAGGTGACCTTCAAAACGGGAGAGTAGATCGAGTCGACAGGAATCTGACCGGCTTCGCTGTACTCGTTACGGTTCTGCTGGCTCGAGACGTAACCGCGGCCGCGTTCGATGGTGAGTTCGAGTTCGAACTTCGCCTTGTCGTTCAGCGTTGCGATGACGAGCTCAGGGTTGTGGATTTCCACACCTGCAGGAGCCGTGATGTCCGCTGCGGTGACAACGCCAGCGCCGTTCTTGCGCAGGTACGCAATGATCGGCTCGTCGTGCTCGCTCGAGACAACGAGCTGCTTGATGCTCAGGATGATCTCGGTCACGTCTTCTTTCACGTGAGGGATCGTGCTGAACTCGTGCAACACACCGTCGATGCGGATGCTCGTTACTGCTGCGCCGGGAATCGACGACAGCAGGGTACGGCGAAGTGAGTTTCCGAGGGTGTAGCCGAATCCGGGCTCGAGGGGTCCGATTTCGAACCGTGAGCGGTAGTCGGAAATGACTTCTTCGGAAAGCTTGGGACGCTCTGCGATAAGCACGTTATTGTCTCCTTCTGGCCAAAGGTCCGCTATTTGACCTTTGTCTAACGATGAGTAGTTAAGTTGTGGCTGGTTGTGAGTCGCTGTGACGCTGCTCGGCAGTCGTCAGGGGAAGAAGCTAGACGCGACGACGCTTGGGCGGACGACATCCGTTGTGCGCCTGAGGCGTCACATCGCTAATCGAACCGACCTCGAGGCCAGCGGCCTGGAGCGAACGGATTGCCGTTTCGCGACCTGAACCCGGACCCTTGACGAAGACGTCAACCTTCTTCATGCCGTGCTCCTGCGCCTGGCGAGCAGCCGACTCAGCGGCGAGCTGCGCGGCGTACGGCGTCGACTTGCGCGAGCCCTTGAAGCCCACGCCACCCGACGATGCCCAGCTGATTACGGCACCGGTGGTGTCCGTGATCGAGACGATGGTGTTGTTGAACGTGCTCTTGATGTGGGCCTGACCCACGGCAATGTTCTTCTTGTCCTTTTTGCGCGGCTTACGTGCGGCCGACTTTGGTGCTGCCATTAGTTCTCCTAAACCTTTGCTGTCAAAGCAGTCCTACGCGGACTACTTGGCCTTCTTCTTGCCGGCGACGGTACGCTTCGGTCCCTTGCGGGTACGAGCGTTCGTCTTGGTGCGCTGGCCGCGCACGGGCAGGCCCTTGCGGTGACGGATGCCTTCGTAGCTACCAATTTCGACCTTGCGACGGATGTCAGCTGCAACCTCACGGCGGAGGTCACCCTCAACGCGGAAGTTTGCTTCGATGTAGTCACGCAGAGCGATGAGCTGGTCATCGGTCAGGTCCTTGACGCGGATGTCTCCGCTGATCTGTGTGTCAACGAGCGTCTTGAGCGCTCGGGTACGGCCAACGCCGTAGATGTAAGTGAGTGCGACTTCCACGCGCTTTTCGCGGGGAATATCTACTCCGGCAAGACGTGCCATGGTGGCTTCTCCTGTGGTGCATGTGGAGGTGTGATGCAGTTGCGGTGCCCAGGCCTCCAACCTGAGGTGTCCTTCACCCGAAAGTGAATTCTTGCTACTGCTATGGGTTCATATTCAGTTGTAGATGAAACAAAAACTGGTCAGGTTAGCCCTGGCGCTGCTTGTGACGAGGGTTCTCGCAAATCACCATGACGTTGCCGTGGCGACGGATGACCTTGCACTTGTCACAGATTTTCTTGACCGAGGGGTTGACCTTCATGATTTTTCCTTTGTTCGCTGTCTTCGTACCCCCGAAAGAGGGCCGTTACTTTTCAGCAGTTCTTTACTTGTAGCGATAAACAATTCGACCGCGGGTGAGGTCATAAGGACTCAGTTCTACGATGACCTTGTCCTCAGGGAGGATTCGGATGTAGTGCTGGCGCATCTTGCCCGAAATGTGGGCAAGAACCTTGTGACCATTCGTCAACTCCACGCGGAACATGGCGTTGGGCAACGCTTCGACAACCGAACCTTCGATTTCGATGACGCCGTCTTTCTTGGCCATAAACTCACTTATCGTTTGGATGTACAACTGCTGATCGTGCGGATGTTTCGGTTTCTCCGACACGCCAAAAGGCGGTCTTTGACACCAAAACTCAATCTTATGGGGTAAAACGCGCAATCACCAATTCGTGTGACCGCGCTCTATCCCTGCTCTAGCGAATCGGGGTCGGCTTGACACCAAACGGAGCCAAGCCGGCAGCACCGCCATCTTCTGCGGTCAATACCCAAATTCCGTCAGCATGCACGGCCACCGAGTGTTCCCAATGAGATGCCGCTCCGCCGTCGGTTGTCGCAACCGTCCAGTCATCCGTCTTCACATAAGTTTCCGGGCTGTGCATGACGACCATCGGCTCGATCGCGACGACGAGTCCTGGCTTGACGTCGGGGCCTTGTCGACGAACGCGGTAGTTGAATACCGGAGGTTCTTCGTGCATGCTCGTGCCGATTCCGTGCCCGATGTACTCCGTGAGAATTCCGTAGTTCTGACCGAGCTTGGCGCCCTCGACCTCGATGTAGGTCTGAATGGCGTCGCCGACCTCATTGAGATGGCGAGCCTTCGCCAGCCGAGCGATGCCGGCCCAGAGTGACCCCTCGGTGACGGACGAGAGCTCATTGCGGCGGGCAGTTTCGGTCGGGTCTCCACCGGGGATGACGACCGTAATCGCGGAGTCTCCGTTCCAGCCACCGATGATCGCACCCGAGTCAATCGAGACGATGTCACCCGGCTCGAGCACGCGATCGGTTGGGATGCCATGCACCACCTCGTCGTTGACCGACGCACAGATGGTGTGGCGATAACCGGGGACGAGTTTGAAGTTCGACGCGCCGCCGTGCTCAAGGATGGCCGCTTCGGCGACCTTGTCTATGTCGAGCGTCGTCGAACCCGCGACGATTTTTGCACGCGCGGCCTTCAGCGATGCCGCGGTCGCCAATCCCGGTTCGACCATGAGCCGGAGTTGTTCCGGTGTCTTGTAAATCGAGTTACGAAAAATCATGGGTTACGCGACGATGCCAGCGGCAGCCAATGCATCGAGGATGCGCGTCGTCACGTCATCGACAGATCCGAGCCCGTTGACCGTGACGAGAATCCCCCGCGTCTCATAAAGATCAATGAGCGGAGCAGTCTGCGATTCGTACATGCTCATGCGGTGACGAATCACATCTTCGGTGTCGTCAGCGCGATTCTGTTCGGCAGCTCGCTTGAGAAGTCGAGCAACGACTTCGTCGGTGTCTGCGTCAATCTGTATGACCGCGTTGAGGGGCTCGTGCTCTGCCTGGAGAACCCGATCCAGCTCTGCGACCTGATCCGGGGTGCGCGGATAACCATCGAGCAAGAAACCGGTGCGAGCATCCGATTCACGAAGTCGATCGGCCACGATGGCGTTCGTGATGTCGTCGGGAACGTATTCCCCCGCATCCAAAATCGCCTTTACTTGTCGGCCCAGGTCTGTCTGGTTCTCGACATTGGCACGAAAGATGTCACCCGTTGAAATTGCTGGCACATCGAATGCGGAAGCCAGGCGTGAAGCCTGGGTTCCTTTGCCCGCACCTGGCGGGCCGATGAGCAGAAGCCGGGTGCCCGACGTCACTTAAGCAGGCCCTCGTAATGGCGCTGTTGAAGTTGTGAGTCGATCTGCTTGACCGTCTCGAGACCGACGCCGACCACAATCAGGATCGAGGTGCCACCGAACGGGAAGTTCGCATTGGCGCCCACAAGCACGAGTGCAATTAGAGGAAGCAGAGCGACGATACCGAGGTACAACGAACCCGGAAGCGTGATGCG
>JBFYOK010000018.1:0-15008 GCA_041303845.1 Microbacteriaceae bacterium
GCGTTCATCGCCGAGCTCACCGCGTTCACGCAGCGCGTTGCCGAGAATGGGTTGCCGGCCTTCCCTGCGTCGAACTAACCGAGGCCGAATTAGCCCTGGCGGCTCGGGCGAAGCTCCTTAGGCAATGAGAAGATCAGGTCCTCTTCGGCCGTCTTCACTTCGACAATGTCTGAGTAGCCGCCGGTGTCCAGCAGTGCAAGCAGTTCCTCGACCAATTCTTCGGGCACGGATGCCCCGCTCGTCACGCCCACAGTGGCAACGCCCTCGAACCACTCAGGCTTGACCTCGTAGGCGAAGTCGATTCGATGCGCAGCCTTGGCGCCATACTCGAGCGCAACTTCAACGAGGCGCACCGAGTTTGACGAGTTGGCTGAGCCGACGACGATCACGAGATCCGCATCCGGTGCCACCTTCTTTATGGCAACCTGACGATTCTGTGTTGCGTAACAGATGTCATCACTTGGCGGGTTTTGCAAGTTCGGAAAACGCTCGCGCAAAATGGCAACGGTGTCCATGGTCTCGTCCACCGAGAGCGTTGTTTGCGAAAGCCAGACAACGTTGTCCGGGTTCTTCACCTCAACCGCTGCGGCACCGGCAGGTCCGTCAACGAGGGTGACGCGTCCAGGCGCCTCGCCCATCGTGCCCTCGACCTCTTCGTGCCCGGCGTGACCGATGAAGAGAATCTCGACGTTGTCGCGATCGAAGCGCTGCACCTCGCGGTGAACCTTCGTGACGAGCGGGCAGGTTGCGTCAATGGTGTTCAGCCCGCGTGCATCTGCGGCATTGATGACCGCCGGTGAAACTCCGTGGGCGCTGAAGACGAGGCGGGATCCTTCGGGAACCTCGTCCACCTCGTCAACAAAGATCGCGCCCCGCTCTTCGAGCTCGGAGACGACGTGCACGTTGTGAACGATCTGCTTACGCACGTAAATCGGTGCGCCGAAGGTGTCGAGGGCCTTCTCGACCGCAATCACCGCGCGGTCGACACCAGCGCAGTATCCGCGAGGGGCAGCGAGCAGAATGCTCTTCGGCCGACCAACCTCGACGTTCGGAATAACCGGGTTCACAGGCTTGCGCTTCGGGATACCCAGTCCAACGCTCGTTTCGTTCACCCCTTCAGTCTAGGGTCGGCGCATCGCGGTAATCTCGTGCCATGACGAATGCCTCGACTCCCGACGAGCCATGGTCGATTGGAAAGGTCACGACCGACCTCAAGAACTACATCAATCGGCTGGGGTTGCTCTGGGTCACGGGTGAAATCCTGGAGTGGAACCCTCGTCAAAGCGGCATCTTCGGCAAGATCAAGGACCCCGAGGTCGAGGCGTCGATGAGCATCACGGCGTGGAACTCGGTCAAAGAATCCTTGCCGGCAAACGTCAAGGCCGGCGACAAAGTCGTCGCACTCGTGCGGGTCGACTTTTGGCCAAAGAACGGCCAGCTGAACCTCGTCGTGCAGGAGATGCGCCACGCGGGTTTGGGCGACATCCTCGAGAAACTCGAGCAACTCAAACGAAAGCTCGCCGCTGAGGGTCTGTTCGACGCATCCCGCAAATTGCCGTTGCCGTTCTTGCCACAAAACATTGGCCTCATCACCGGCAAAGATTCGGATGCCGAACGAGACGTCATCGAAAACGCACAGCGTCGCTGGCCGCAGGTTGTCTTCACGCCTATCTACACGCCGGTGCAGGGTGATGCCGCCGCGGCCGCCGTGATCGAAGCACTCAAGAAACTTGATGCCGACCCGACAGTCGATGTGATCATCATCGCCCGCGGCGGCGGGGATTTTCAGAACCTGTTGCCATTCAGTGACGAGGCGCTCGTGCGCGCGGTCGCGGCCGCACAGACCCCGGTCGTGAGCGCGATTGGGCACGAGCCCGACTCACCGATTCTCGACCTGGTCGCTGATTTGCGCGCATCCACCCCGACCGATGCAGCGAAGCGCGTTGTGCCTGATGTCAACGAGGAACTCGCTCTCATCTCAGACCTGCGAAATCGGTCATTCCAGACAGTGAGCAATTTCGTGCGAATGAATCTCGAACGGCTTGAGCAAGTGCGTACACGCCCGGTGCTTGCCGGGAGTTCGTGGATTTTCGACCTGCGCGAAGAAGAACTCGTGCGTGCGATGCAGCGCGGATTCGAACTCGCCTCGCGCGCTATTGAGGCGGCCCAAATCGAAACCGACTCACTGCGCAATCACGTGCGCGCTCTGTCACCAAAATCGACCTTGGAACGCGGATACGCGATTGCCGTCGGACCGAATGGCCACGCGGTGCGAACCCCGGCCGACGCCCCGGTCGGAGCCAAGCTCGTTGTCACGCTTGCGGAAGGTGCGATTGGCGCCGTCAGCGAAGGACCCGTCGCAGGCTCGGTAGAATCGTAACCATGGCCGAGGCAACCGATCCGACGCAGCTTTCCTATGAGGATGCGCGCAACGAGCTTGTCGCCGTTGTCGCAGAACTCGAAAAGGGTCAGAGCACGCTCGAAGAAACCCTTGCCCTCTGGGAGCGTGGCGAGAAGCTTGCCGCTCGATGCGAAGAATGGCTCGCCGGCGCTAAGGAACGCTTGAATGCCGCGCGCCAAAAGTAGGCCCGTCGTCGCCGGTCTCGGTCGACCAGAGACTCCCGAAGAAGAAGCGGCTCGTCGCGCAGAGAATTCGCGCCTCTACCGCCAACGCAAGACAGTCAACAATCTCGTCTTGAGTTTGAGCGTGACCCTGGGCGTTGTGGCCATCATGTACTTCGCTGTCCCGCGCACCGACGAGCCCATAGCCTGGCAGGTTGACTACGTCACGGTTGGGCAGCAGGTTCAGTCTTCGATGACAGAACCAATTGTCGTGCCGGAATTGGCAGACACCTGGCTCGCCAACGCTGCAGAAATCCGAACGGGCAACGACGACGTGAGCGTGTGGCGCATCGGTTTTGTCACGCCTACGCAAGGGTTCATCAACTTCGAAGAGGCGTTCGGGGCGAACCCGACGTGGCTTTCGAATCGCATGGAAGACACCTCTCCCGTTACGACGACCGAAATCGACGGTGTCACGTGGAGCGTGTATGACAACGGTGACGCGGGAAACAACTCCTATGCGCTCACGGCAACAATCGACGGCGTGACCTACCTATTGCGTGGCGAGGCAGACATGAGCGAGTTTGCGCAACTCGCCTCCGCAGTAACGACCGCGATCAACGAGAGGGGTGCGCAATGACCCGAGTGACTCCCGCCAAGGCCTGGGCCGACATGATGGCGGGCAATCAACGCTTTGTTGATGGCGAGCCGGCGCATCCGCGTCAGGATGTCGAACGCCGCAACGACCTGGTCGCAGCTCAGAACCCCAGTGCGGCGCTCTTTGGCTGCAGTGACAGCCGCCTCTCTGCCGAAATCATCTTCGACAAGGGGCTCGGCGATCTTTTCGTTATTCGAAATGCCGGCCAAATTATCTCTGACTCCGTCGTTGCATCGCTCGAGTACGCCGTTGCCGTGCTTGAGGTTCCCCTCATCGTTGTGCTGGGCCACGACAACTGCGGTGCCGTAAACGGTGCCATCAACATGCTCGGTCCCGATGCGGTTCCACTTCCGCCACACATCAGCAACTTGGTGGCTCGAATTGCCCCCGCTATTCGGCGCGTTGCCGGCGCGGCAGGTCAGTTCGCCCCCGATGGCACTCTGAATCCGAAAGAGGTGGATGCGCTGGCCGTCGGTCGCGAACACCTGCGTGACACAATCGCTGAAATGCTCGAGTCGAGCGAACTCATCGGTGCCGCAATCGCCGAAGGCAACCTTGCCATCGTGGGCGCAAACTACCGACTTGATCAGGGCGTTGTCACGCCCGACGTTGTCGTCGGCGTCATCGCTTAAGACAATCGCGTAACAGGATCTCGCAACTGCGTCGCCAGACTGGCTCACTCTCTCAGAAAGGCTCCTCTGACATGACCACGAACGACGAGTTCCGCGTCGAGCACGACACGATGGGCGAGGTGCGCGTTCCGAAGAACGCGCTTTACGCCGCCCAGACGCAACGTGCGGTCGAGAACTTTCCGATTTCGGGCACCGCACTCGAGTCGGCGCACATCGCCGCACTCGCTCAGATCAAGAAGTCGGCCGCTATCGCCAACGCCGAACTCGGTGTGCTCGACGTCGAAATTGCTGGGGCCATCGCCGCTGCCGCCGACGACGTGATTTCGGGCGCCCATGACGCTGAGTTCCCCGTTGACATGTACCAGACGGGGTCGGGCACGAGTTCGAACATGAACATGAACGAGGTGCTGGCAACGCTGGCAACTCGCGCTCTCGGCCGCCCCGTGCATCCGAACGACCACGTCAACTGCTCCCAGTCGTCGAACGACGTGTTCCCGACGTCGGTACACGTCGCCGTCACGGGCGCTCTGATGCGCAACTTGATTCCTGCGCTCGAACACCTCGCAGTGGCCCTTGAAGTCAAAGCCGCACTGTGGGCAGACGCAGTCAAGGCTGGGCGCACCCACCTGATGGATGCCACGCCCGTCACTCTTGGTCAAGAATTCGGCGGATACGCTGCCCAGATTCGCTACGGCATCGAGCGAATCCGCGCCGCCCTCCCCCGCGTGGCTGAGGTGCCCCTCGGTGGCACCGCCGTCGGCACAGGCATCAACACGCCGGCCGGGTTCCCTCAGAAGGTCATCGCCTTGCTCGCCGCCGAAACGGGGCTGCCCATAACCGAGGCGCGCAACCATTTCGAGGCCCAGGCCAACCGCGACGGACTCGTCGAGGCGTCAGGCGCACTGCGCACAATCGCCGTATCCATCACCAAGATCTGCAACGACCTGCGCTGGATGGGCTCGGGGCCGAACACAGGCCTGGGCGAACTTCACATCCCCGACCTGCAACCCGGCTCGTCGATCATGCCCGGCAAGGTGAACCCGGTTATCCCTGAGGCCGTGCTCATGGTGTGTGCTCGCGTGATCGGAAACGACGCGACGGTCGCCTGGGCGGGCGCATCCGGACTCTTCGAATTGAACGTGGCGATTCCCGTGATGGCAAACGCGAACCTCGAGTCAATTCGGCTTCTCGCCAACTCGTGCGTCGTGCTGGCCGACAAGACAATCATCGGTCTCGAAGCAAATCTTGACCGCGCTCGCGCTCAAGCCGAATCGAGCCCGGCCATCGTGACGCCGCTGAACAAGTACATCGGCTATGAAGCGGCCGCGAAGATTGCCAAGCACGCGGTTGCGACCGGCAAGACAATTCGCGAGTCGGTCATCGAGCTGGGATACGTGGATGGGGAAAAGCTAACGATGGAGCAACTCGACAGCGCGCTTGACGTAATGTCGATGACGCACCCGTAAGTCACTCTGTAACCTGCCGTGACCGGCATGCATCGATTTATCGAAAGGTGAGCATTGAAGTCTGTCAAGGACATCGTGAGTCACTTCCGTCTGATTGGCGAAGAGAGCACCGACGACGAGGCCGTCGCCGAGGTCATCATGGTGTCCACGGTCGCCACACGACTTGGGGTGACAAACCGTGCGGTTATCTCGATGCTGCGCGACAAGGCCAACCCCGATCTGGATTGGTATCGGGATGCCGTGCGTGCCGAACTCGCGGAACTCGCCGAAGAGAAGACTCGCGATGCTGACTGGCTCAAGGACGAAATCAAGATCGCTGCGGGTCGCCCGGGACGCGCCCGCGACTCTCAGGATTTTCGCTCGGTTGACGTCAAGCCCCTCAAGCGCCGGCGCAACGTGCTGCTCGCCGTGGTTGATCGGCTCGCGCAACTTGCCAACGACGACAGCTACGTCACGACCGAAGCGAAAGAGTGCCGCGACCGTACCCGCGCCGAGGTGAAGGTGGCCATCCAGGAGATTGCCTCGCGTGGAGTGCATCCCGACCCGTATCTCACGGACGAGGAACGCACCAAACGAATCGGCGACCTCGGCCGCGACCTGATGAGCGAATTCAGTCAGCTTGCCAAGGTTCACAAGCAGGCCAACAAGCTGGCAACCAAGCAGGACGCCAAGCGCGCAGAAAAGGCTGACAAAGCAGAGAAAAAGGCGGCGAAGGCAAAGCCCTCGACGTAAGCCGGCTGGTTGGCTGGTTGGCTACGCCAGTTCGTTGACCTCGAGCAGCTCGGTCACCAGTGCGGCGATCGCCGAACGCTCCGACCGCGTCAGCGTGACGTGCCCGAAAAGTGACTGCCCCTTCAGGCTCTCGATCACGCTGGCGACGCCATCGTGGCGGCCGACGCGCAGGTTGTCGCGCTGGGCCACGTCGTGCGTGAGCACAACACGAGAGTTTTGCCCGATGCGACTAAGCACGGTCAACAACACATTGCGCTCGAGTGATTGGGCTTCGTCGACGATAACGAACGCGTCGTGCAATGAGCGTCCGCGGATGTGCGTCAGCGGGAGTACTTCGAGCATCCCGCGTTCGACAACCTCATCGAGCACGTTGCCCGACACCAGCGCGCCGAGCGTGTCGAAGACGGCCTGTCCCCAGGGGTTCATCTTTTCGCCCTGATCGCCCGGTAAATACCCGAGCTCCTGACCGCCGACCGCATAGAGCGGACGGAAGACGACAATCTTCTTGTGCTTCTGGCGTTCGAGCACCATCTCGAGACCGGCGCAGAGCGCAAGGGCTGACTTACCGGTTCCAGCTCGGCCACCGAGTGACACGATGCCGATGTCCTGGTTCAGCAGGAGGTCGATTGCGAGTCGCTGTTCGGCCGAACGACCGTGCAAACCAAACACATCTCGGTCACCGCGCACGAGGTTGATCTCCCCGTTTCCGGTTACGCGACCCAAAGCGGAACCGCGGTCGGAGTGAATCACTAAGCCAGTGTTGAGAGGAACGTCGACCACGGCACGTGTGCGCAGCTTCTCGTTCTCGTAGAGGTCGGCCATGTCATCTTCGCCGAGCGAAATCTCGACGACACCAGTCCAGCCAGAGTCCACGGCCAGCTCGGCTCGGTACTCCTCCGCGGACAGACCAATCGATGAGGCCTTCACGCGCATCGGAAGGTCCTTCGAGACCACCGTGACCGCGAGCCCGTCATTGGCGAGGTTCATTGCGACAGCGAGGATGCGCGAGTCGTTGTCTCCGAGCTGAAGACCCGAAGGCAACACTGCTTGGTTCGAGTGGTTCAACTCGACACGAAGCGAACCACCGTCGCCAATCGGAATGGGAAAGTCGAGTCGTTCGTGCTTGACGCGCAGGTCATCCAGAAGTCGCAGCGCCTGGCGCGCGAAATAGCCGATCTCTGGGTCGTGTCTCTTTTTCTCCAGCTCGCCGATGACGACCACCGGAATGACGACCGCGTGTTCGGCGAACCTAAAAATCGCCTGCGGGTCAGACAACAAAACCGAGGTATCTAACACGTAGGTACGCTCGGTCTGGTGGGTGGCGGATGAGTTCTGGCGGCCGGAGGAAGAACGAGTCTTCGCGGCACTCTCTCGCGGAGTGGTCATGCCGACAAACTACGACCGTCGGGCGTCGACCTCAGTAACGACACGCCCGATTAACCGAACGTTTACAGGCGACGCGACGCGCGGCGCAACGCACTGCGTCAGACGGCGCAATCCGCCGTAGCGACGCTAACCTCCGCGGCGACGCTAACCTCCGGAGCGACGCTAACCTCCGTAGCGACGCTCCCGTTGGGCGTAGTCGCGCAACGCCCGCAAGAAGTCGACGGCACGCAGGTCGGGATACAGCGCCTCAACAAAGTAGAACTCGCTGTGGGCGCTCTGCCAGAGCATGAAGTCCGACAGGCGCTGTTCACCGGATGTGCGAATCACGAGGTCAGGATCAGGCAAACCCCCCGTGTACAAGTGGTTGCTGATGAGCTCAGGCGTGAGCTTTTCGGCCAAGTCGTGGAGCTTTCCACCCTCGGTTTGGTGTTCGGCAATGATGCTCCGAACGGCGTTCGTGATCTCGGCGCGACCGCCGTATCCGATGGCGAGGTTTACGTGGAGTCCGGTGTTCTGTGACGTGCTCTTTTCAGCCGCAACGATTCGCTTCAGGAGTGAGGCGGGCAATCCGTCGTTCGACCCGACGTGCATGATCTTCCAGTTGGGATACGTCGCGAGTCGCTCGGCCAGGTCGCCAATGATGTCGAAGAGTTGGTCGAGCTCCTTGCCGTGGCGGCCGGATAGGTTGTCGGTCGAGAGTAGGTAGAGGGTGACCATCCCGATGCCCAGTTGGTCACACCAGACCAGAAACTCAGGCACTTTTGCAGCACCGGCGCGATGGCCGTGCGCCTCGCTCTCGAGCAAGCGTTCGCGCGCCCAACGACGATTGCCGTCCACGATCATGCCGATGTGGTGGGGCAAAACGTCGGGGGTGAGTCCGTGACGGAGTCGCTTCTCGTACAGCCGGTACAGCAGCCCGGGAGCACGCAAATCTTTGGTCGTCACTGCTCAAGGCTAGCGGACGAGTTAGTGTGAAGACATGGAAGCACTGCCACTGCTCGACGCATCAGAAACGCTCAAACCCGACGAGCTCAAGCCAACGTGGCGCGGCTGGATTCACGCCGGCACCTTCCCCGTTGCAATCGCCGGTGGCATCGTTCTCATCGTGCTCGCCGACGGCCTGACCGCAAAGCTCGCCGCCGCCGTCTTCATGCTCACGTCGATGTTGCTCTTTGGTAACTCGGCGCTGTACCACCGCTTCAACTGGAAAGACCGCGCTCGGGTATTGCTCAAGCGCATCGACCACGCGAACATCTTTTTGTTGATTGCCGGCACCTACACGCCACTGGCACTGCTTGCGCTACCGCCGAGCAAGGGACTACTTCTGCTCGGGGTGGTCTGGGCGGGGACACTGCTCGGAATCGGATTCCGCGTTTTCTGGATCGACGCACCGCGCTGGCTCTACGTGATCTTGTATCTCGCGCTCGGCTGGGCTGCCGTCATGTACCTCGGCGACCTCGTGGCCGCGAACCTCGCGATGATGGTGCTCGTGGTCGTCGGCGGTCTGCTCTACACGTTCGGCGCCATCGTCTACGGCCTCAAGAAGCCGAATCCCGTTCCCGGTGTCTTCGGGTTCCACGAAATCTTCCACACCGCGACCGTGCTCGCGTTCCTCTGCCATTGGACGGCAATCCTGCTCATTTGCTTGGCCCCCGTCTACAACGCGTAGACGCGACCGCACCCTCTACTTCTTGGAGCTAGGGCCCTTTTTTGCCTTGGCGGCAGCTTCTTCAGCGTCGAGCTTTGCTTCGACCTGGGCTTGAATTTTCTGACGTCGGATGCGCCGAACCATGTCAAACACGAGCAAGGTCGTTGCCACCGCGATGAAGATGACCGCGGCGAAGCCCAACGGCCCTGGGGTGACAAGTTCGGGATCAATCGTTTCAGCCAAGAACACGTGCGTGACCCTCCGGGAGTTGTGCGGTTTATTCTTTACCTAAGAGTAACTGTGTTCTGAAGGAGTCGACCGTGTCACAATCGCACTCCCTTGCCGACCGGTACGGCACCTCGAAGTCTGCTACTCGCGCTCGACGAGTCACCCTGTGGGTGCTGGCGGGAGTCGCACTCGTTGCGATCGTCGCGTGGGCTGTGTGGGCGAATCCATTGCGACTCGGGCCGAGTGCCCAAGGTGACGATCTCGGACACGTTGTCGTCGACGCATCAACCGTTGAGGTTGCCTTCTCGGTCACTGCGACGCCGGGACATGCTTTCGCGTGCTCCGTCGAGGCGCTCAACACGGCGTTCGCCGTTGTGGGCTGGAAAGTTTTCGTTTACCCGGCTTCAGATTCGCGCATCCAACGATTCGAAGAGTCAGTGAAAACCACCGAGCTGGCGACAACCGGTTTTGTCTCGAAATGCTGGCTCACCTAGGCTGAAACCTATGTCTGAACAGCCTGCCTCGTTTCTCACGCAAGACGCCTACGACCGTCTCGCTGCGGAACTCGAGGAACTCTCCACCGTCAAGCGAGCCGACATCGTCAAGCGCATCGAGTCTGCCCGCGAAGAGGGAGACCTCAAGGAGAACAGTGGCTATCACGCAGCCAAGGACGAGCAGGGTCGAATTGAGGCGCGCATTCGCGAACTGACCGAACGCCTCAAGCGCGCCGTGGTCAGCGAGGCACCGCAAAGTTCTGGCGTTGTCGAGGCCGGCACGCTCATCACCGCCATCATCGCCGGAGATGAAGACAAGTTCCTTATTGGTAGTCGTGAGATTGCGGCCGGAACCGAGTACAGCGCCTACAGCGAAGCAACTCCCCTTGCCGAAGCAATCCTGGGACTGAAAATTGGTGAATCGACAAGCTACACCGCGCCGAACGGCAAAGAAATCACGGTGAAGATCGTGAATGTGGAGACGTTTACCGGCTAGACGCAGGATCGACCAGCGAGATGACCTCTAGATGTCGTCGCTAACCCGAACCTTGTAACCTTCGTCACGCAACTTCTTGATGACCTCGCTGCGATGTTCGTGTCCGCGCGTTTCGATGTGCAGTTCGAGCTCAACTTCGCTGATTTCAAACTTGCCGTGCCGGGTGTGCAAAACCTCGACCACGTTGGCGTTCGCTTCGGCAACAATCTGCGCCGTACGCGCGAGCTGGCCGGGACGATCGGGCAACGACACACGCAACTTGAGGTAGCGCTCGCTGGCTGCGAGCCCGTGCGCCACGATACGTTGCATGAGCAGAGGATCGATGTTGCCACCTGAGAGCACGACAACGGTTTTGCCCGTGTTCGTCAGCTTGCCAGCCAAAATCGCAGCGACACCAACGGCACCCGCGGGCTCAACAACGAGCTTGGCTCGTTCCAACAACATCAGCAGGGCCTTGGCCGTGTCGTCTTCGCTGACCGTAATGACCTCGTCGACGGAATCCTTGATGATGTCGAAATTGAGTTCGCCCGGAATGGCAACCGCGATGCCGTCGGCAATCGTCGGATGAACATCCACTCGAACGCGTTCACCCGCGAGAAGCGAGGGCGGGTACGCGGCGGCGTTTTCCGCCTGAATGCCGATGACCTTGACCGTGCGGCCGAGGGTGGCTGCCTTCTGCTTGATGGCACTCGACAGACCGGAGATGAGACCGCCACCACCGATCGGAACAATCACAGTGTCAACATCGGACACCGCGTCGAGAATCTCAAGTCCGAGGGTGCCTTGACCGGTAACGACATCGGCGTGGTCAAACGGGGGGATGAACGTCGCACCCGTTTCTTTCGCCCGAGCCAAAGCGGCTTTCAGCGACTCGTTGAAGATGTTGCCCTCGAGCACGACGTCGGCGCCGTACTCACGCGTCGCCTCAAGCTTGGGCAGAGAAACTCCGAACGGCATGAAGATGGTTGCCTTGATGCCCAGCTCGCGTGCGGCCAGAGCCACTCCCTGAGCGTGATTACCAGCTGACGCGGCGATGACACCTTTGGCCCGCTCCTCCGGCGTCAAATTGGACATGCGGCAATACGCACCGCGCAGCTTGTAACTGCCCGTGCGCTGAAGGTTCTCACACTTGAGAATCACCTCGCTGCCGAGAATGTTGCTCAAAAAGCGCGAGGGCTCCATCGGCGTGAGTTGAATGACACGGTTGACGACCTCACGCGCAGCTTCAAACTGCGCGAGCGTAGGACCGGCGAACGTGTGGACAGACATAGATGCAGTCTAAATGCCTAGAACTTGCCACCCATATCCAAAAGTCGACGGATGCGCTCTCCCACCGGCGGGTGCGTCGAGAGCATGCGCGCCACGAGGCCGGGTCGCTCGGGGTCGGCGATCCACATGTGAGCCATGCTCGTCGACTGGCGTGCCATGGGTCGCCCGTACTCGTTGAGCTTGTGCAGTGCACTTGCGAGCGCCTCCGGATGACGCGTGGTGAGCGCACCGGTCGCGTCGGCGAGGTACTCACGTTGGCGCGAGACGGCCAGTTGCACGAACATCGCCAGGAGCGGGGCCAAGATGATCGCGAGCAGTCCGAAAATCATCACGATGGGGTTGCCGCCGTTGCTGTCACGACTGCCACGCGCAAAGAAGGACATGCGCAACAGCATGTCGGCGATGAAACCGATCGCGACGACAAGACCGAACACAATCATCGAAACGCGAATGTCGTAGTTGCGCACGTGGCCGATTTCATGGGCCATGACGCCCTCGAGCTCGCTGTCGGTCATGATGTCGAGAAGACCGGTCGTTGCTGCGACGGCGGCGTGTTGCGGGTCGCGACCAGTGGCGAAGGCATTCGGAGCCTCATCGTTGATGATGTAGACCTTCGGCATCGGGTTTCCGGTTGCGATGCACAGGTTTTCGACGATGCGATAGAGCCGCGGGTTATCCGCCTTTTGAATTTCGACGGCGCCCGACATCGACAACGCCTGCGAGCTCGCAGCCCAGTACTGAATCAGCGCATAAAACGCGGCAATACCGACGACCCAGAACGTGATGGTGACGTCGCCATAGATATAGGAAGCCAACCAACCGAGCGCACCAATGATGACGACAAAGAAAAGGAGAATAAAGACGGTGTTCCGCTTATTCGCGGCAATGGCGGAGTACATAAACCTGGATTCGGGTTAGAACTGAACGCGTGGTGGTTCCTGCAGGCTGGCTGCGTCAGCCACGTCAAAAAACTCGCGCTTGCCGAAGCCGAGTCGCTTTGCCCAAATGTTGTTTGGGAAGACCTGAATTTTTGTGATGAGCTCCCGCACGCCACCGTTGTAGAAACGACGAGCCGCCTGAATCTTGTCCTCTGTGTCGACGAGTTCACCCTGCAACTGCAAGAAGTTCTGGCTCGCCTGCAACTGCGGGTATGCCTCGGCAACGGCGAAGATGCTCTTCAGTGCGGCCTGCATGTGGTTCTCGGCGACAGCAGCTTCAGCCGGACCATCGGCGGAGAGGGTTTCGGCGCGGGCCTTGGTGACTGCTTCAAAGACACCGCGTTCGTGACTCGCGTATCCCTTGACCGACTCAATCAGGTTCGGGAGGAGGTCGGCTCGACGCTTGAGCTGAACCGTAATGTCACTCCAGGCCTCGTCAACGCGAACGTTGAGTGTGACCAGGGCGTTGTATGTCGTCCAGAGATAAATGCCGACGATGGCAACGAGCACAACAAGAATGATGACGAGAAGAATCGGATCCATTCTGCAATCTTAGGAGCGAAGCCTGACAGTCTGCCCATCAAAGTTGTAACTGCGTAGACTGCACGGGTGAAACGCACTCGTCCACGCCTGTCCCGCATTCACCCTGCGTGGGTCGTGGCATTCGTCGGACTCATCGCGCTCATGGCAGCATCCGGGTTCCGCTCGGCTCCGTCGATGCTCATCATTCCCCTCGAAGATGAGTTCGGTTGGTCGCGCGCGAGCTTGGGGCTCGCCATCGGCGTGAACATCCTGCTCTATGGCCTTGTGGCCCCGTTCGCTGCGGCGTTGATGGAGCGGTTCGGCATTCGCATCGTGACCACAATTGCGCTCGCCCTGATTTCACTCGGGATGTTCGCGAGCATGTTCGCCGTCACCGAATGGCAACTCGTTCTCACGTGGGGCGTCATCGTCGGACTCGGCACCGGTTCGATGGCGCTCGTTTTCGTTGGGTCAATCGTCAATCTCTGGTTCAACAAACGTCAGGGCCTCGTCTCCGGCGTTCTCTCCGCCGGTCAAGCCACAGGCCAACTCATCTTCTTGCCACTGATTTCAAATCTGATTCTGGTTTCGGGATGGCGTGAAGCCACGTTGGTCGTATCCGCCGTTGCCCTGCTCGCGGTGCCGGTCGTGTACTTCTTTCTGTGGAACTCACCGGCCGAACGAGGTCGCCTTCCCTTCGGTGAATCGGGGGATAACCCGACTCGCGTAACCGCAGCCCAGGCGCGCGCTGCCCGACGAGCCGCAGCGGCCTCCGGCCCAAACGCGGCAATGCGCGCACTGCAGGCGTTGAAGATGGCGAGCAAGGTTCCGTCGTTTTGGGCGCTCGTCATTGGATTTGCTATCTGTGGCATGTCCACGAACGGTCTTGTGGGTGCGCACTTTATTCCTGCGGCCCACGATCACGGCATGACCCAAATCGTGGCGGCGAGCTTGCTTGCGACCGTGGGTGTGTTCGATGTCATCGGCACAATCCTCTCGGGCTGGTTGACAGACCGCATCAACCCGCGAATCTTGTTGGCCATCTACTACGCCGGGCGTGGGCTGGCGTTGCTTGCGCTGCCGGTGTTGCTCACGGCCACACCTCAGCCCCCGCTCATCCTGTTCATCGTTTTCTACGGACTCGACTGGGTCGCCACGGTTCCGCCCACGATGGCGATCTGCCGTGAGGTGTTCGGAGCGAAAGACGGCACCATCGTGTTCGGCTGGGTGTTCACCGCTCACCAGATTGGCGCCGCGATTGCGGCCGTGCTCGCTGGCGTCATTCGAGACGAGACCGGCGAGTACACGCTCGCGTGGTTCTCGGCTGCCGCGCTGTGCGCGATTGCAGCCGCGGTGAGTCTCGGCATCAAGCGCGTTCCGGCACGCGTCAGTGAAGTGGTCGGATAAGTCGGTAGCCAATCTTGGCCTTGTGCTCGGCTGCCCACACGGCGATGAACAAGTCCATGCTTTCGAGAAAGCGTTGCGGATCCCGCCCGGTCAATGTGCGCACTCGTTCGAGACGATTTCGAACGGTGTTGACGTGCACGCCGAGTCCGTCCGCCGTGGCCAGAATGTTCTGGTTGAGACGTAGGTAGAGACTCAGTGTTTCCATGAGCCCGCCACGGCCACTGTCGTCGGCGGCCTCAATGGGTGCGAGCAATTGTTCGATGAAGGTGGACAGCTGCTCCGAAGGAACCTGCTCGAGAAGCGCCTCCATCGACACAATTTCGGCAGGTCCGGCCACTCCGCCCTTGCTTCTGGCCAAACGGAATGCAGACCGTGATTCGGTTAGTCCGCGACGAAGCGTGGCGAGCGAAACGAGCGAGCTGTAGCCGCAGGCGAGCCCCATGCTGGTTATCGACGCAATCGGCTCGTCACCTGTGATTGCTACGGTGTCGCGGGCCGTGACACCGATCAGTGCAGTCGGCCAGAGTTTGGCAACACTGCTCTCGCTGCCCCGTGGCCATCGCGAGACCC
>JBFYOK010000019.1:0-6574 GCA_041303845.1 Microbacteriaceae bacterium
GTTATGGGGCGTCTTTTTTGTTGGCGGAGAATGGGGGTCCGCGGCGCGACGCGATGCGTCGCGAACGGCCGCGGGACCTAGAACCCTGGGTTCGAATCCGCACACCCAACCGCAAATCAAAAAAGCGCCCCCGGAATGGGAGCGCATTTTTGATGGCGGAGAATGGGGGATTCGAACCCCCGAGGGCTTTCACCCAACACGCTTTCCAAGCGTGCGCCATAGGCCACTAGGCGAATTCTCCAGCGGTTTTGCGTCAGGGCGAGCTGATCGCAAAACCTCCACCATTCTAGGGTGGGTTCAGAGGCATTCGAATCGCAGCGCAGGGCCAATGCTGACCTGTCGTAATATTGAGGCAGCCCCTCGCGTGGCGCTAACCAGGCCAACTCCCCCAGGTCAGAAATGAAGCAAGGGTAACCGGGCTCTGGCGGGTGCGCGAGGGGTCTCACATCGAATGGCAGTCTCGACCAAGGCCTTCGCGTCGCCCCTGAGCCGTACTATTGACACGTGGTCACCGCTCTGTATCGTCGCTATCGACCCGAGTCATTCGCTGAAATGATCGGGCAGTCGCAGGTGACGGACCCGTTGATGGCGGCACTTCGTTCTAACCGCGTTAATCACGCTTATTTGTTCAGCGGTCCGCGTGGGTGTGGCAAAACGACCTCGGCTCGAATCCTTGCGCGTTGCCTCAACTGTGCTGAGGGCCCAACCGACACCCCCTGCGGTGTGTGCCCAAGTTGTGTCGAACTCGCTCGCGATGGTGGCGGCTCGATGGACGTTGTTGAAATCGATGCGGCGAGCCACAACGGTGTGGATGATGCGCGCGAGCTTCGCGAACGTGCCGCCTTTGCCCCGGCACGCGACCGATACAAGATCTTCATCCTGGACGAGGCCCACATGGTCACGCCGCAGGGATTTAACGCTCTGCTGAAGCTCGTTGAAGAGCCACCGGAGCATGTGAAATTCATCTTTGCCACGACCGAGCCGGAAAAGGTCATAGGCACGATTCGCTCGCGCACGCATCACTATCCCTTCCGCCTGATTCCGTCGTTGACGATGCTCGACTACATCGAAAAGATGACCGCGGGTGAAAACGTCACGGTCGAACCAGGAGTCTTGCAACTCGTTGTTCGCGCGGGTGGTGGGTCTGCCCGTGACACGCTGTCGGTGCTCGATCAGCTCATCGCTGGGTCCGAGAACAACACCGTCACGTATGAGCGCGCTGTCTCTCTCTTGGGTTACACCCACAGCGCGCTTCTTGATGAGGTAGTGGATGCGCTTGCCGCACGAGACTCCGCCGCCGCATTCGCGGCGACCGACCGAGTCATTCAGACTGGGCAAGACCCGCGTCGGTTTGTCGAAGACTTGCTCGAGCGTCTGCGCGACCTCATTGTGGTCTCGGCGACCGGGCCTCAGGCGGCGTCGGTCATGCGCGGTGTTCCGCAAGATGAACTCGACCGCATGCTCGCTCAAGCACGCGCGATGTCGGGCGCGCAGTTGTCCCGCGCTGCCGATGTCGTGAACTCTGCGCTATCGGAGATGTCGGGAGCGACATCCCCTCGGCTGCACCTCGAACTCATGATCGCGCGGCTTCTCGTGGAATCCGGCGACCGCACTGCGTCAGCGAACACGGTGCCAGCGGTGACTCCACCGGTAACGAAAGCCCCGGCCTCGCCGCCACCCGCGGCCAAGGCCGCATCGGCGCCTCCGCCAGCACCGTCGCCGGAGCCGGGTCTCGTGGCCGGTCCTGCATTCACCGGTGAGGTGACGACGGCGGTTGTCATCGAACACTGGCCTGCGATTATGTCGAACATCGAGACGGCCAAGCGCGCGGCCTGGATGATCGTCTCCACGGCCGAGGTACGCGAGTATGTCGACGGCGTCATCACGCTCGTCTTCGCACGTGAATCCGACGCCGCCGCATTCCGCCCACAGCCTGGGGTTCCCGGCGGCGTTCACGAGATCACCCGTCAAGCGATCCAAACGGTTTTGGGTGTCAGCCCGAAGTTCCGGCTCTCGGTCGAAGGCACGCGCACACAACCCGTCGACGCTCCGCTTCCTGACACAGAGGTCATCCCGGTCACAGCCCCGCCAGCGGTCGCGACCCTAGATCCTGAGGCCGATGGATGGGCGACTGTTCAGATTCCCGGTTCCAAACCGAAAGCCGCGTTTGCCGACGAGGCGCAATCAGCCACGGATGAGAACCCGGCTGACGCAGAGCCGGCGAGTGCGCCATCGTCCTTGCAGGTTGAGGCAGACGAAGAAGCAATTGAGCGAACCGCACCCGTGGTAGACGAGGCGCGCTACGGGGAATCCGTCGTTCGCGAGGTGCTCGGCGCGACGTTCCTGAGCGAAGAAAAGGACGACGCCGCGGCTGACGACACCGTGGCCAACGACGCCGCGGCTGACGACACGCAACTCAGCGATCCGGAAGGTTAAGGCCGGTGTACGACGGAATCGTTCAAGAACTCATTGACGAGCTCGGTCGCTTGCCTGGAATCGGTCCGAAATCAGCGCAGCGCATCGCGTTCCATATTTTGCAGACGGAGACGTTTGACGTCTCACGTTTGGCCCAGGTACTGACCGAAGTTCGCGAGAAGGTGAAGTTCTGCGAAATCTGCGGAAACGTCGGAGAAGAGGCACGCTGCTCCGTGTGCCGAGACCCGCGACGCGACCCGACTCTGATTTGTGTGGTCGAAGAAGCAAAAGATGTCGTCGCGATTGAGCGCACGAGAGAGTTCCGCGGGCTCTATCACGTTCTCGGCGGATCCATTAGCCCAATCGATGGCATCGGCCCAGACGATTTGCGCATTCGACAGCTGCTCACGAGATTGCAAGACGGCACTGTGACTGAGGTCATCATCGCCACCGACCCCAATATGGAAGGTGAGGCGACCGCCGTCTATATCTCTCGCCTGCTCGCGGCAATCGAGGTCAAGGTTTCTCGTCTCGCATTCGGTCTCCCCGTCGGCGGAGACCTCGAATATGCCGATGAGGTCACGCTCGGTCGAGCCTTTGAGGGTCGCCGCACGGTCTAGCCGGCGTGGAAATGCCCGTCTTCGCCGTGTCGATAGGATTAACCCAATCTTTTTGATTCAGCGTGGTTCTTGAGCGCTAACTCGTCAATTGCAGGAGAGTCAACCGTGAGCTTGATCGTGCAGAAGTTCGGCGGGTCATCCGTGGCCAACGCCGAAAGCATCAAGCGCGTTGCACGCCGCATTGTCGAAGCTCGCGAGGCAGGAAACAACGTCGTCGTTGTCGTAAGCGCGATGGGCGACACGACCGACGAGCTCGTCGATCTTGCGAGCGAAGTGTCTTCGGTTCCCTCACCTCGTGAACTCGACATGCTGCTCACCGCGGGCGAGCGCATTTCGATGGCACTCGTGGCGATGGCGGTTCGCGGTCTGGGTCATGACGCACGTTCCTTCACGGGCAGTCAGGCCGGCATGATTACGGATGACCAGCACGGCTCCGCTCGAATTGTCGACGTCACGCCCGGCCGGCTCAAGGACGCCGTTGCCGAGGGAGCGATTGTCATTGTTGCAGGTTTCCAGGGCTTCAACAGGGACACCGGAGACATCACCACACTTGGACGCGGCGGGTCAGACACAAGCGCCGTTGCGCTCGCCGCCGCTCTTGGCGCCGACGTGTGTGAGATTTACACCGACGTTGACGGCGTGTTTACCGCCGACCCGCGCGTGGTTCCGCTCGCAAGCAAGATTCACCGCATCACGAGCGAAGAAATGCTCGAACTCGCCGCCAACGGCGCCAAGGTCTTGAACATTCGTGCGACGGAGTACGCACGGCGTCATGGAGTCACCCTGCACGTGCGTTCGTCATTCACGCACGATGAAGGCACCATCGTTTACAACCCCACGGAGGGACAACAAGTGGAAGAGCCGATTATCACCGGTGTGGCCGGCGACCTCAGCGAAGCAAAAATCACGGTCGTCGGTGTGCCCGATGTGCCGGGCAAGGCTGCGCAGATTTTCACCATCGTGGCGAACGCCAACATCAACATCGACATGATCGTTCAGAACGTCAGTCACAAGGGTGACAACAAGACCGACATCTCGTTCACTCTTCCTCAGACTGAAGGCGACGCCGCGATGGATGCGCTGCGCGCGGCCAAGGGTGAAATCGGCTTTGACGAACTCAGCTACGACGACCAAATCGGAAAGCTCTCCGTTGTGGGTGCCGGCATGCGAACCAACTCGGGTGTTTCGGCTCAATTGTTCACCGCGCTCTTTGAAGCAGGGGTGAACATCGACATGATTTCAACGTCGGAGATTCGTATCTCGGTCATTCTTCGAGCCGACCAGCTCAATGACGCGATGCGACGCGTGCACAGCGCGTTCGCGCTCGACTCAGACGTCGAGGCCGTCGTTCACGCAGGGACCGGACGATGACCGCGATTGCTCCCGAGGGGCTCAACATCGCTGTCGTCGGGGCAACCGGACAGGTCGGCAAGGTCATGCGCCGACTGCTCGAGGAGCGCAACTTTCCGGTCAAGAGCATCCGCTTTTTCGCATCATCGCGGTCTGCCGGCACTGTGTTGCAATACCTCGGTCACGATGTCGTTGTTGAAGACGTCGAGAAGGCCGATGTGGATGGAATCGATGTCGCGCTCTTCTCTGCCGGAGCAACCGGTAGTCGGGCTCAAGCCCCGCGCTTTGCGGAAGCTGGTGCTCTGGTCGTCGACAACTCGAGCGCGTGGCGCATGGATCCAGACGTGCCACTCGTTGTGAGCGAAGTTAACCCGCACGCGATTGCCGAGGCCCGCAAGGGCATCATCGCAAACCCGAACTGCACGACGATGGCTGCGATGCCCGTACTTAAGGTTCTTGATGGGGCGAAGGGGCTCACTCGACTCACCGTCACGACATTTCAGGCCGTTTCCGGCTCTGGTCTCGCCGGCGCAGAAGAACTCGCCACCCAGATTCGGGCCGCGGTCGCCCAAGGCAACATCGAAGACCTGGTTCACGACGGTTCGGCAATCGACTTTCCCGCTCCGGTGAAGTACGTCAAGACCATCGCTTTTGACGTCGTGCCTCTCGCGGGTGCGCTTGTCGATGACGGGCTCTATGAGACGGACGAAGAAAAGAAGCTGCGCAACGAGAGCCGAAAGATTCTCGAACTTCCGCACCTCCTTGTCAGTGGCCTCTGTGTTCGCGTGCCCGTATTCACCGGCCACAGCCTGAGCATCAACGCTCAGTTCGAAAAAGAAATCACCGCAGATGAGGCGAAGGAACTTCTCGCGAACGCTCCCGGCGTTCAACTGGAAGACGTGCCAACCCCCCTGCAGGCCGCTGGTGCGGATCCGACGTTTGTTGGCCGAATCCGACAGGATGAGACGGTCGACGGAGGCCGTGGTCTGGCGATGTTCTTGAGCAATGACAACCTGCGTAAGGGCGCCGCCCTCAACGCTGTGCAGATTGCCGAACTCATCGCCGCAGAACGCGCCTAACGCGCCTGACGGCCATTCCGCCGCTTGGAATTGCGGACATCAAGGTAATGCCCCACAGGACCGTAAACTAGCGGAATGAGTTTGCCTCGCGAAGTTGACGTCTGCCTGATTGGCGGTGGCGTGATGAGCGCTACCTTGGGTGCGCTCATCAAACAGCTCGAGCCGAGGTGGAGCATCCAGGTTTTCGAACGTCTTTCCGACGTCGCACTGGAGAGCTCGAACCCTTGGAATAACGCCGGTACCGGACACGCGGCTCTGTGTGAGCTCAACTACATGCCCGAGGCCCCCGACGGCTCCGTCGAAGCGTCGAAGGCCGTCGCCATCAACGAGCAATTCCAAGTCTCGCGTCAGTTTTGGTCATACCTCGTCGAAAACCACCTGATCGGTGACCCCAAATCATTCATTAACCCCACCCCGCACATGACTTTCGTGTGGGGTGAGAAGAACGTCGAATACATGCGCAAGCGCATGGCCGTGTTGCGTGACGAGCCACTCTTCGCGGGCATGGAGTACACCGAATCACCCATGGTCATTGAGCACTGGGCGCCATTGCTGATGGATGAGCGTCACAGCAACGTTCCCGTTGCGGCAACCCGCATCGCCTCAGGCACAGACATCGACTATGGCGCCCTGACTCGTCAGCTCTTCGACTACATCACGACAAAAGGCGCACAGCTTCGCACCGAAACTCAGGTCACAGGATTGCGACGCTTGCGCAATGGTCGTTGGCGCCTGAATCTGCGTGACTCCATCGGTAACACCCCGCGGACAATCGATGCCAAGTTTGTCTTCGTCGGCGCTG
Organism: Microbacteriaceae bacterium; assembly: GCA_041303845.1. Classification (GTDB taxonomy): domain Bacteria; phylum Actinomycetota; class Actinomycetes; order Actinomycetales; family Microbacteriaceae; genus RFQD01. The sequence continues at coordinate 6,267 of JBFYOK010000019.1, forward strand.
GCGGCGGCGCGCTTGCGTTGCTTCAGGATGCGGGTATCAAAGAAGTTCGTGGCTTCGGTGGGTTCCCCATCTCGGGCGAATTCTTGCGCACGTCGAACCCCGCCATTGTCGCCCGCCATCAGGCGAAGGTTTATGGCAAAGCGTCGGTCGGTGCGCCCCCCATGTCGGTGCCACACCTTGACACGCGCGTTGTCGACGGTGAGAAGTCTCTCCTCTTCGGCCCATTCGCGGGCTTCACGCCGAAGTTCCTCAAGCAGGGCTCTTGGTTTGACCTGCCCTTGTCGATTCGACTTCACAACATCATCCCG
>JBFYOK010000020.1:0-10944 GCA_041303845.1 Microbacteriaceae bacterium
GTTCGCAAACGCGTCTTTCAACTTGTTCGGAATCTCATTGAACAGAACTGAGAACAGGATGGCCGTTCCGGCAGTTCCCCCCATCGAGCGGAAGAACGTCGACGAGCTGGTTGCTACGCCCATGTCACGCGATCCGACCGAGTTCTGGCTTGCGACGGTCAGAGTTTGCATGAGCTGACCGAGGCCGAAGCCGAGCATGAACATGGCGAGCATGATGAACCAGAGTGGAGAGTCATACGTCAGGAACGTCATGAGCAAGAAACCGATCACCATCGACAGTGTTCCTGTTCGAGGGAACCACTTGTAGCTTCCCGTGCGCGCCATGACTTGGCCAGACATGATGCTGGCGATCATCATGCCGAGAATCATGGGCAGCATCTGGAAGCCACTCTCGGTCGGGGTCGAGCCCTTGACCAACTGAAGATAGAGCGGAATCGTCATCATTCCGCCGAACATGCCGAAGCCGACGAAGACGCCCAGAATCGTTGACATGGTGAACGTACTGGAACGGAAGAGCTTGACCGGAATCAAGGCATCGTCACCCATGGATCGCTCGACGAACACGAATGCGATGGCACCGGCGACTCCGAGCACGTAGCAGAAGATGGCAGCCGCTGACCCCCAGCCCCACTCGCGACCCTGTTCGGCGACCACGAGAAGCGGCACGGTTGCGATGATGACCGTGGCGGCACCCCACCAGTCGATGCGCACTTTGCGTGGGTGGATGGGCAGGTGCAAGAAGCGCAGAACCACGGCGAGAGCAATGACGCCGACGGGCAGATTGACCAAGAAGACCCAGCGCCATCCGCTCAGCCACAAGATTTCTGGCGCGCCCGAGAGCAGTCCGCCAATCAAGGGGCCAATCACACTGGAGACACCGAAGACAGCAAGAAAGAACCCCTGATACTTCGCGCGCTCACGCGGGGCGAGCATGTCACCCATGATGGCCAGCGGCAGCGCCATGAGCCCGCCGGCGCCAAGACCCTGGATTGCTCGATAAATCGCAAGCTGATACATGTCCATGGCGGCACCCGCGAGCAGTGACCCGGCCAGGAAGATGACGATGGCGATGATGAAGAGCAGGCGGCGACCGAAAATGTCACTGAGCTTGCCGTAGATCGGCGTTGAAATCGTTGACAGGATCATGTAGCTGGTCGTGACCCACGCTTGCAGTGCCATGCCGTCGAGGTCGTCGGCGATTGTGCGCATCGATGTGCTGACCACGGTTTGGTCAAGCGCGGAGAGGAACATCCCAGACATCAGGCCGATCATGACGAGCATGATCTCGCGCTTTGACATCACCGGAACGGTGGCAGTGGAACCCGTGCGTGGAGACATAAAGATTACCCTAGCAGTTACCTTTAGTAACTTCGGTACAGTAAAGTAACCACATGGGCTTCACTCACGAACGACGCGACGACGTACGCGCAGTGTTTCGTGGCCCCGATCGTGAACTCGCGCTCGACGTGCTCAATCGAGTGGCCGACAAGTGGGCCGTGGTTACCGTGGCGCATCTCGCGCGAAGCCCACAACGGTTTACCGATCTCGTGGAGAACATCCCGGGCATCTCCCGTCGCATGCTTTCTGTCACGCTAAAGAAGCTCGAGCGCGACGGCCTTGTCAGCCGCCAGATTCGCGCGGGAGCGTCATCCCAAGTCGACTATGCCGTCACGGAGCTTGGACGATCGCTTTTCGAGCCACTCATTGCCGTCGCGTTGTGGGTCTTCGATCACAAAGACGAAATTCGACAGAATCGCAACGCGTTTGATGCCGCCGCCGATGCCGCGCTCGCCGGCGAAGCCGTGGCTCAACAAGATGAGTCAGAATAGCCGGATGAGTTTCTCTGCATCGCGACCAAAAGCGAACCTCTGGCGACGACCGTCCACGTGGTGGACCGTCTCGGGGATTGTCGCCCTTCTTGTCATCGTCGGACTGGTCTTCGGACTTGCGTACGGTGCGAGTCGAATCACGGCTGGAGCGCCTTCGCCAACACCGACTAAGACGGCGACCCCCACACCGACGCCCACCCCAACCCCGGTCGGCTTCAACAAGCAGGCGCTCTCGATTGACGACCCAACGAGCTTGTGGGTCATCGTGAACAAGCATCGCCCACTCGCTGATCCCACGTTTGTGCCGAGTCCAATGAGTGATGCACCCGTTCCCTATGCATATGCGTCCACTCTGCGGAGCGAGGCCGCTGCTGCCCTCACAGAGATGTTCGCGACTTACACGAGTGAAACCGGTGGCGAGATGATGCTGCAAAGCGTGTATCGCAGTTACGACACCCAGGCGCAGCTCTACCAAGGCGACGACACCCTGACGGCCCGCCCCGGCCACAGTGAGCACCAAACCGGCCTCGCTGCTGACATCGGAGATATCTCCGGTGAGTGTGCGGTGCAGACCTGTTTTGCGAACCTGCAGGCTGGTCAGTGGCTGGCCGCAAACGCGTGGAGATTCGGCTTTGTTCTTCGGTACCCCGATGGCTACATCGACATCACGGGCTATGAGTTTGAGCCCTGGCACTATCGCTTCGTCGGAACGGACCTCTCGACCGAGATGTTCAACACGGGAACGCCGACACTCGAGCAATTCTTCGGTCTCGACCCCGCGCCACGATACTTCGACCAAGGCTAGCCACGCTTCCCCCGCCGGTAGTCTGTGGGAGATGGTCAATTCGTACAGTTACCTCGGCCCCGCCGGCACATTCACGGAGGCTGCGCTCGCGCAGGTTCCGCAGGCCGCCGGTGCGACGTGGCGCCCGGTAAATAACGTGGGCGAGGCGCTCGATGACGTTGTCTCGGGCGAATCCACGGCCGCCATGATCGCCATCGAAAACTCGATTGAGGGTGGCGTCACGGCGACGCAAGATGCGCTCGCGAACATCCCGGGCCTTCGCATTATCGGTGAGTATCTCGTTCCCGTTCGCTTTGACCTGGTCGCACGCCGGGGAACAGCGCTCGCCGACGTAAACGTGGTGAACGCGCATCCGGTCGCCTATGCACAGTGCCGAGCATGGCTCGAGAAGACGATTCCGCATCACGGGCACATTCCGAGCACGAGCAACGTGGCCGCGGCCGCTGACTTGCTTGTCTCTACGACTGCTGATGCCGCCATTGCGCCCATGGGAATCGCCCAGCACCACGATGTCGACGTGCTAGCCGAGAACGTCGGAAACAACCCCAATGCGCAGACCCGCTTCGTCTTGGTCAGCAAGACTACTGACTTGCCCGAGCAAACCGGCCATGACAAGACGAGCTTGATTATTGAGTTGCCGGATGACCATGCCGGCTCCCTGCTCGACATGCTCGAGCAATTTGCAACTCGTGGCGTGAACCTCAGCTTGATTCAGTCGCGCCCGATTGGTGACGAATTTGGCCGCTATCGATTCGTCATTGACGCGGATGGCCACGTGCGAGACGAGCGGATGTCCGATGCTCTGCTCGGCTTGCGACGCTTCAGTCCCAAGGTGATTTTCCTCGGGTCTTACCCTCGTGCTGACCGTGCCCCGATTGTGCACGCAGATCGATATGCCGATCAGGTTTTCGTTGACGCGCGCGAGTGGCTCGACCGAATTCTTGAGGCGTAAGAGCCCTCGGTAGACTTGGGGCTGTGATTGACCCGGTACTTCTTCGCGACAACCCCGATGTGGTTCGACGTTCGCAGACGGCGCGAGGTGACGACGTCGCACTTGTCGATGCAGCAATTGGGGCAGATACGGCTCGTCGCTCGGCGTTGACCGAGTTTGAAACTCTGCGTGCGGAACAGAACGTCTTCAGCAAAAAGGTTGGTCAGGCACAAGGGGACGAGAAGAAAGCTCTTCTCGCTGAGGTCGCCGAACTTGCCACACGGGTGAAGGATGCCAACTCCACAGCCACGGCTGCCGAGGAGGCGTACGCGCTCGCCGTAGCGCGACTCGGCAACATTGTGATTGACGGAGTGCCCGCGGGCGGCGAAGAAAACTTCGTGACGCTCCGCACTCACGGAACGCCAGCCACCTTCGATTTCGCGCCAAAAGACCACCTCGAGCTCGGCGAAGGCCTCGACGCCATTGACACGGTTCGTGGAGCAAAAGTCTCCGGCGCACGCTTTTACTTTTTGAAGGGCATCGGCGCTCGACTCGAGCTCGGCCTCATGAACATGGCTCTCGACCAGGCGTTGCAGGCCGGCTTTACACCGCTCATCACGCCGACACTTGTGCGCCCCGAAATCATGAACGGCACCGGATTCCTCGGCGCCCACTCAGACGAGATTTACTACTTGCCGGCCGATGATCTCTACTTGACCGGCACGAGCGAGGTTGCGCTCGCGGGGTACCACTCCGACGAGATCGTCGACGTGAGCGCGGGACCGCTGCGCTACGCCGGCTGGTCGACGTGTTACCGACGCGAGGCTGGTTCAAGCGGCAAGGACACGCGTGGAATCATCCGTGTTCACCAGTTCAACAAGCTCGAGATGTTTGTCTATGCACATCCGGATGAAGCTGAAGCCGAGCACGATCGTCTCGTTGCGTGGCAAGAGGCCATGCTGCAAAAACTGGGTCTTGCGTATCGCGTTATCGACGTCGCTGCAGGAGACCTCGGGTCGTCAGCAGCTCGCAAGTTCGATATTGAGGCGTGGATTCCCACACAAGACGCCTATCGCGAATTGACCTCGACGTCGAACTGCACAACCTTTCAGGCACGCCGTTTGCAGACGCGATTCCGCGCTGAGTCGGGCAAGACCGAACCGGTCGCCACGCTCAATGGAACCCTCGCGACCACGCGGTGGCTCGTTGCGCTACTCGAGACGCATCAGCAGGCAGACGGCTCGGTGCGCGTGCCCGAAGCACTGCGTCCGTTTGTGGGCGGACTCGACGTGCTGACTCCGGTGAACGCGTAATGGTTGAATTCGATCCGCTGTACCGATGGCTCATCGCCCTCGACATCGATGGCACGCTCGTTACGAAGCGAGGCGAGGTCAACGATGTGATTCGCAAGGAGGTTCGCCGCGTCGCAGATCTCGGACACGAGGTCACGTTGGCAACGGGGCGATCGGTCTCGGACACATTCCCGATTTTGAACCAGCTCGGCATCACGCCCGAATACGTCGTGTGCTCCAACGGGGCCACGGTACTCAAGCGAAACCCGCTTGAGCCGAGCGGTTATTCGTACGAATGGGTTGAGACGTTTAGTCCCGCAACCGTTTTGACGACCATTCAGCCGTACCTCCCTGAGGGAAAGTACGCGGTCGAAGACGAATACGGCGACTACTACTACACCGAGCCCTTCCCGGGATATGCGAACGCACCCAAGAGCCACAAGGTCGCCTTCAACGACCTGTTGTTCATCGACGCAACCCGCGTCGTTGTCATTTCTCCCGACCACGACAACGGCATGGATTCTTTTCTCGCGATGGTCGAAAAAATGGGCCTGCATCACGTCAGCTACTCGATTGGCTACACGGCGTGGCTCGACATCGCTCCGGATGGCGTCAACAAGGCAACTGGCCTCGAAAAAATCAGAGAAAAGCTCGGCATTCCCCGTTCGCACGTTCTTGCTGCGGGCGACGGGCGCAACGATGTTGAAATGTTGGAGTGGGCGTCGTCGATGGGTCGAGGCGTCGCCATGGGAAATTCGCCTTTCGAAGTGGCGAAGGTTGCCAACGAGCTCTGTGCACCGGTCGAAGAAGACGGTTTGCTCCCCATTCTCAAATCGTTCCGTTAGCCATCGGCACGCGGGAGGACTTTCGCTGCCGCACAGTTTCTTGCCAGATTGAGGTGGCAGGGTTGAGCCATACCGTGTCGGGTAGCATTAACCGTTGCCGTTAGCTCCTCTGGTGCACAACGTGCAGCTGGAGGGCTGTCCGAGCGGCCGATGGAGCTGGTCTTGAAAACCAGTGAGCAGAAATGCTTCGTGGGTTCGAATCCCACGCCCTCCGCGCAAAACTTCACACACCGCTAATCCGCTGGGAGATCACACGATGAGCGCTTCGTCAAGCCGCACGCCCCGCCCGACCGCCCGACCGGTTGCACGCCACAGCCGTCAGCGTCCGCGTGGCCCGATTGCGTTCATCCTGTCAATCGTCGCAACGGTCGTTGCTGTTGTTCTTGTGAGTGCAACGTCGGTCGCTGCCATCGCTGTCTGGGACATCACGCGGGGCGCCCAGGAGGGCGTCACGCTCGCGAACGAGCCGGAGAACATTCCCTCAATCGGTGAGATCGAAGGTGGCGTAAACATTTTGCTCGTGGGGAGTGACTCGCGCGCCAACACCGGGCTTGAAGAAGACGGCGGCGTTCTCAACGACGTCAACATGATTCTGCACATTTCGGATGACCACACCAGCGCAATCGTGGTCAGCATTCCGCGCGACATGGTCTTTCCGATGGCAGATTGCCCAGATACCGACGGTGACGGATACAGCGACGGGGGCGGCTGGACCGGCCCGATCAACTCAGTATTCCTCGAGGGCGGGTTGCCCTGTGTGGTGCTGACCGTCGAGCAGGTTACCGGCTTGACGATTCCCTATGCCGCGCTGATTGACTTCGCCGGCGTCATTGAGATGGCCACCGCAATCGGCGGAGTCGATGTCTGTGTCGGCGAGCGAATCGAAGACGAATACACGGGAACGTTCCTCGACGCCGGAATGCACACCCTGTCAGGTATTGAGGCACTTCAGTTTTTGCGCACCCGACACGGCGTTGGCGACGGATCTGACCTCGGCCGCATCTCAAACCAGCAGGTTTTCTTGTCATCCATGGTGCGCAAGCTCAAGAGCAGTGAAACGCTGACCAACCCCGTCAAGCTCTACGGCATCGCGAAAGCCGCCTTGAACAACATTCAACTCTCCAACAGCCTCAACAATGTCGACACGATGGTGTCGATTGGCATGGCGTTGCGCAACATCCCCCTCGACAGCGTTGTGTTCGTGCAGTACCCCGGCACGACTGGTGGCGAGGGCGTTTACACGGGGAAGGTTGAGCCAATTGAGTGGGCCGCCGCCGAGTTGTTCACTGCGATTCTTGCCGACCAGCCGATCTCCGTGACTGGTGGCACTGGCGTTGGGTCTGTGGTTGATCCAAATGCTGAGGCACAACGTGCGGCCGACGAAGCCGCGGCTGCTGCCGCGAAAGCCAAGGCCTCAGCAGCAGCCGCCGCGAAGGAAAAGAAGAAGAACACGGCTACGGCCACTCCGAGCGCGTCGGTAAGCAAAACGCCGACGCCGACTCCCACTTCTGTGGCAACGCAGGAAGCCGTCGCCAAGGTGACGTTGACGGACGAAATTCGCGGACAAACGGCGAATGACTACACCTGCTCTAAGGGCCGAACGCTCAACGATCAGTAGCGGTTCGCCGTAATTGTCCCGAGCCGTTAGACTTCTGCGGTGCGCTTCTCAGCGCGCTGGAGACGTCGCATAGTCCGGTCGAGTGCGCCTCACTGCTAATGAGGTAAGGGTCTTAAAGCCCTTCGGAGGTTCAAATCCTCTCGTCTCCGCCAAACAAACAACCTGCCAATTCCGGCAGGTTTTTTGTTTGCTTATTCGCCCGCTACCCTGACATCGTGCTGACAGCAGGTGTTGATCTAGCCGCCGAGCCGCGCGGAACCGCACTCGCTCTCGTCGCGTGGTCGACCGAGGGTGCTCGCCTTCAGCGACTCGAGGTGGGTGTATCTGACGGGCCCATTGTTGACGTGGCGCGCTTGGTCGAAAAAATCGGAATTGATTGCGCACTGGGTTGGCCGCAGGAGTTTGTTGAATTCATCGCCGACTACGCGAATCTTGAGCGACCGTCGTCATCATTTGATGGCGGCATGGAATGGCGACGACGGCTTGCCTATCGAGAGACCGATCGCGATATCCGCGAGCAGACCGGCCGATGGCCGTTGAGTGTCTCAACCGATCGGTTGGGGTTGACGGCCATGAGGGCGGCCGGACTGTTGTCCCGCTTGAGCGAAGCCGAATTAGATGTCGATCGCTCGGGTGCGGGAGTCGTCGTGGAGGTGTATCCCGGTGCAACCCTCAGGCAGTGGGGCATCGACACCACGTCATATCGAACGGAACGCCACCCGCGCAGTCGACTTTTGGACGAACTGCAGCAGCGCGCCCGGTGGCTTGATCTCGGCCCCTTTCGTGAAGAGCTGATTGCCTCAGCTGACGCCGTGGATGCGGTCGTTGCTGCGATGAGTGCCCGTGCGTCCGCCCTGGGTTTGTGTCGGCGACCTCCCCCGGAGTTCGAAGAACTTGCCCGAGTTGAGGGCTGGATCGCACTGCCATCCGCCGATTCACTCAGTTTCCTTCTCGACCTGAAATAGATCAGCGGTCTTCGTGATTCCAGTCGGCGTCGGGGTCGAAACCACTTCCATATTGAGTTTCGGGATACGCCGTTCCCGGGGAGTAACCGTGGGGACCGCTGTGCAGGTCTCCCTCGTTCATCCCGTCGATGGTGTCCCCGTAATCACCACGGTGCGCCACGGGCGTGGATGGCGGTGACCAGCTCAACACGGCGCGAATAAAGGCCACCAAGCCCCAGAGAATTAAACCGAGACCGACAAGCAGAATCACAACAACTAAAAACTCCATGTGCTCAGACTGACAGCAGGTGGTGACAACGGGTCACGACAACGTACCTCTGACGGAGAGCGATCGGGGGTTTAGTCTGATGACGCCCGCACAATTCCTCGAGGAGCATCATGCAGCGACGCGCGACGGCGGACGTCCGTATTCATGCGCTTGGCCCGGCCCGCATGATTCTCGCCGTTGCTGCCGCCCAAGGTGGGCGCGCGAGTGAGCGCCTCGACATTCAGCAGTTCGGAGCGAGTATCCCGTTCGTTGAACTGACCGACACCTACGGAACCCGACTGCACGAGGCGGATATCGAGGCTGGCGACGTGTCGATCAGTTACGAGGTCACCGTCGAGGGCCTCGCACCACTGCCGGATTCGGGCGATCTCGAGATGCTTACCTTCTTGCGTCAGAGTCGATATTGCGAGTCGGATGTTCTACACGAGCGTGCCCACGAACTTTTCGATGCGTTTGAGGGCCACGAGCTTCTGCGAGAGGTGCGAACCTGGACGGCGAGGAGCATTCGCTACGAGCACGGGTCGACATCCACCGAAGATGGTGCGCTCGCCGTTCTTGAAGCGGGGCGAGGTGCTTGTCGCGATTTCGCGCACGTCATGATTGCGATGCTTCGCGCCCGGGACGTGCCAGCGAGATACGTCTCGGTTTATGCGCCCGAGCTACAGCCCATGGATTTTCACGCCGTGGTCGAGGCGTTTGTCGCGGGCGAGTGGGTGGTCATTGACCCGACCGGTCTTGCACCGCGCCACTCGTTTCTGCGTATCGCCACGGGCCGTGACGCCGCGGACGCGGCGTTCATGACAACAATCGGTGGCCCTATTGAAATGCTGAGTGTCGCTGTGACCGCTTCGGTGACGGATGCCCTCTTTGACGATCACGCCGAGCCGCTTCCTCTGAGATAGCGGGGGGAGAAGGCGAATCCGCTCGAGTTGATCACCACTTGTCCATGATCAAATTATTCGGGATGTCGCGCTGCTGTTATGCTGAGCACGTTGTTTTTCGCGCAAGCGACCAACACTGCGCCCGTAGCTCAACGGATAGAGCATCTGACTACGGATCAGAAGGTTGGGGGTTCGAATCCCTCCGGGCGCACTTCACAAAAAGTGCGTAGATCCGCGGAAACCGCGGTCACCAGTTAGCTCCAACACCAGGAGCAACACATGCACAATCTCAATGTCAGCCAGGATGTCAGCCGCACCTGCCCATTTGCGCCCTCTGTGGTGCACGCCGATCAAGTCTGTGAACAACCTTGTGAATGGATGTCCAGAAATGGTTGCTGGCTGTGGAAGAGGGGTTCGAAACAGTGGACAACGCGAGCTACTGACTTTACGAACGCGCTTAGAAGCATAGTAAACACCACGGTTTTGCCCCGGGTCGTGGGCGCGTTTGTCGCACGCCCTTTGTCCGAAGGTCTCGTCGGGGTGGTGTGCAATGATCATCTTCATCACGCACGACAGACGATGAAAGGTGGTGAATGCGGTGGCAACACTCATGCGAATCAGCGACGTCCAGTCCGTGCTTTCCACCTCACGCAGCACCGTATATCGCCTCCTCGACGCAGGCGAACTCGAACGCGTCTACCTTGGCTCAGTCACCCGCATTGTCGACGAATCTGTGCAGGGCTACATTCAACGACTCCGCGTGCAACAAACACCTCGTGGGCTGGACGGTAACCAGTCATGAGCAAGGCAAGCACCGGCAGCATATTCAAATCCACCAACCCCAGCGGCAAGGTCGTTTACAAAGTTGAGGTTCCCAACGGCTTCACCATGAACGGTCGGCGCAAGAAGATCCGCCGGACCGCAAAAACCATGGCTGAGGCACGCATCCTGCAGCGCAAACTAATTGCCGACATCGAAGCCAACCGCCTCGCACCAGCCCGTGAAGAGACCCTCCAGGACTATGCCCTCTGGTGGTTGCACACAGTCAAGGCCAACCACGTGCGCTACTCCACTGCCAGCGACTACGAAGACCGCCTGCGCCGTTGGGTATTCCCCTACCTGGGCAGGCTCAAACTCTCAGCAATTGAAGCCCGCATCGTCGAATCGTGGATGGCAGAACTAGCCAAAAAGAACTACTCGACCAAAACCATCAATGGTGCCCGCACGGTGCTATTTGGTGTCCTCAAGCACGCTTATGTCACCGGGCAACTGAGCCGAAACCCTGTGGCTGCAACGAGCCCCTTTCGGGCAAACAGAGATGAGAAAACTCAAGTAAAGAAACCATGGACTAAGGAAGAAGCGCTCACGGCACTCAAAGCCGCCCAAGGAACCGACTTTGATCTTTTCATCAATATCGCCCTCACCCTCGGGCTCCGCAGAGGCGAAATGCTCGGCCTCACCTGGGACGACATCAACCTCACAGACGGCGAAGTTTCAATCCGCCGAACCC
>JBFYOK010000021.1:0-10114 GCA_041303845.1 Microbacteriaceae bacterium
AGTCCATCCGCCAGGGTTGCGGCCGGCGCGCGAACGAGTGCGATACGCCTTCCCGTGCGGGCGAACGTTGCACCGTTGATCAGGTTGTAGACCCAGGTGCCGGCAGAGACGGTCGCAACCGCGGCTGCAGAGATGAAGACGAGATTGACGCCGACAATCGACGCCAAGATTTGTGGCAACGCGTTAGCGTCAAGAACTTGTCCCTGGTTGGAAACCGTCAAGACGATTCCGATAACCGACGAGAGAAGTCCGACAACAACACCGACGAGCCATGACCAGCGACGGCGCTCAAGCCATCCGAGCATGCCCGCGCCGGCGACGAAGAGAAGCAGGAAGGCAATCGCCGGAAGGAAGAACGTTGTCGCACTGACGACAATTTGGAAGTCCATGCCTTCAGACAAGAAGAAGGCAAGGCCATTCACATCGAGCGTGATGAATGCGACCACGAAGGCGGCGGTCACCGATGCGAGCAGGCGGCGAAGCAGGGGTGTCATGTTTTTTCTTTTCTGTTGAGGGAACGTTGGCTAGTGAAAGAAATGGCGTTCATCGGTGAGGTACATCGTGACGCCGGCCTTCTGCGCCGCAGCGATAACTTCATCGTCGCGCATCGAACCGCCGGGTTGCACCACGGCACGAATCCCAGCTTTGAGCAAAACTTCGAGTCCGTCCGAGAATGGAAAGAAGGCGTCGGATGCGGCCACCGAGCCTTGGGCGCGACTTCCCGCGCGCTGCACAGCAAGATGACAGCTATCCACGCGATTGACCTGCCCCATGCCCACGCCGACGGACGCACCGCTGTGGGCAAGCAGAATGGCGTTTGACTTCACCGAGCGACAGGCTTTCCACGCGAACTCGAGGTCGGCCAGAGTCTCGGCGTCGGCCGGTTCACCCGAGACGAGGGTCCACTTTTCGACCTGTGCGAGCAACTTATCGGTCGGGTCGAAGAGGTCCGCATCCTGAACCAAGAAGCCACCGGAAATCTGTCGAACCTCTTGACGCCCACGACCAAAGTCGGCAGGCAACTGCAAAAGTCGCAGGTTCTTTTTCTGACGGAGCAAGGCCAACGCTTCTGGCTCAAAGCCCGGTGCAACCAACACCTCGGTGAAAACTTCAGAGACCTGCTCTGCCATCTGCAATGTCACCGGACGATTCGCCGCAATTACGCCACCGAAGGCCGATACCGGGTCGCACTCGTGAGCCTTGCGATAGGCGGACGCGATTTGGTCGACTGCTTTGTCGCGGCCGACGGCGATTCCGCACGGGTTCGCGTGCTTAATGATCGCAACCGCCGGGTTGATGAAGTCGTAGGCGGCGCGAACGGCAGCGTCGGCATCCACGTAATTGTTGTACGACATCTCTTTGCCGCCGAGGAGTTCGGCTTGGGCGATACCGTGACCACCCTGCTCGGTGTAGAGCGCGGCTTCTTGGTGCGCGTTTTCGCCGTATCGAAGAATGGATGCTCGCTGTGCTGAGACGGAGAACGAAGCCGGGAACTTCTCATCTCGACCGAACCAGGCGGAGACAGCCGAGTCATATGCGGCGGTGTGCGCAAACGCAACCGCAGCGAGGGCAGTGCGTTGCGCCAGAGTCGTTCCTGCGCCACGAACGGCCGCAATGATGTCGGGGTAGCGCGCGGGCTCAACAACAATCGCCACGTTCGCATGGTTCTTCGCCGACGCGCGAACGAGCGCTGGGCCACCGATGTCAATCTGCTCAATGACGTCGGCATCGGCTGCTCCGGCTGCGACTGTCTCACGGAACGGATAGAGGTTCACGACAACCAGCTCGAACGGCAAGATGTCGAGTTCGCGCAATTGCTCCTCGTGTGATTCAAGTCGTAGGTCGGCCAGAATGCCCGCGTGCACGCCAGGGTGAAGTGTCTTGACTCGACCATCGAGGGATTCCGGGAACCCCGTGACGTCACTGACGTCAATCACGGTAATGCCCGCATCGCGAATGGTCGACGCCGTCGAGCCCGTCGATACGATCTCGACCCCGGCCGTCGAAAGGGCGCGCGCAAGGTCAAGGAGTCCGGTCTTGTCGCTGACCGAAATGAGTGCTCGAGAAATCGCAATCTCATCTCGAGAGGTGTACATCGAGGGGTCGTGCAGTGGGCCGCTCATGCGCGTGCGTGCTCCTTCGGGTTAATCACTCCGCGGGCAATGTCTGCCACGGTATCAACAAGCAGCGGGCGTTCGATTCGCTTGATTCTCTCGTGCAGTGACGCTTCGTCGTCGCCAGGCTGTACGGCCACTTCAACTTGACGAAGAACAGGGCCGGTGTCGACACCCTCATCCACGATGTGCACGGTCGACCCAGTGACGAGGGCCCGATCGGCGAGCGCATCCCGAACCGCGTGCGCGCCCGGGTACTTCGGCAACAGGGCGGGGTGGAGGTTGATGATTTTCGGAGTGAACGCCGAGACAAAACTGGCGGGCAGGATGCGCATGAACCCGGCGCACACGATGAGATCTGGGTTCCACACCTCGATTTGTGCGCGTAACTCGTTGGCCCAGGCCTCACGCGAACCAAAGGCGCTCGGTTCCACCACGAACGTGGGGATTCCGTGCTCTTGTGCGTGGGCGAGACCGGGTGCTTGCGCGTCGGCACCCACGGCCACGATGCGTGCCGGGTAGTCCTCGTGGGCGGCTGCGTCAGCAAGCGCGCGGAGATTGGATCCCGATCCGGAGATCAAGACGAGAACGTCAAGCACGGGTCCAAGCCTACCGGCTACGACGTTTGGGCCTCGGGGCAGCCATTCCCAATGCGGATGCGACAAGTAGCTCGAGCGCGAAGGCTCCTCCGAGAACCCAGAAGTGTGGGCCGACGTCGACCAATCGTCCCGGGCCGATTGAGCCGGAGGCGAGCCACGCGAGCGTTCCGAGCAGAAGTCCTCCGCTGAGCGCGATGCCGAAGGGCGTCATCGAGAGCATGCGGCGAACCTGACGTTCGTCGGCAAAGCTGTACGTGGCAACCGCTCGCCCTCGCACGGCATACCCGGCCAAGAAACCAACGGCAATCGGTATGACGAGTCCGATAAATCCGTAAGCGAGCTGAGCCGGAGGAAGCGCGCCAAGAATTGGGAATGAAGGAAGGGGGCCGAGCGACGAGCCGAGTGGGGTCACCGCGGATCCCGTGCCGATAGCGAACCCGGGGCCAACTAGCCAGGCCGCCACCCACACGACAAACGTTGGCATGTATAGAAGTTCGATTGCGGTGATGGCCGCGCTGCCAACGACTCCTCCTTGCAGTCCCTCATACAGACTGATGATGGTTGCGAAGTTGCCGACGAGCGCGACCGTGAGCGCGACCCCAGACACGGCAATCAGGGCTGCCGTGGCGATACCGCCGCCGGTGAAACTCAGTGTGGCAACGGCTCGAAAATGTGCCGGCAATCCCTTGACCCACGTCGTCAGGGCGCGTTGAACCTTTTCGGCACGGCCGCCCGAGCGACCGATTTCGCCTCGCGCCCCGACAACCACTCCGATTGCAAAAATGACCCCCGGCAAAATCGCTGACTGAGCTAGCGACGGTGACACGCTCGGATGGTCGGCGCTGAACACGATCAAGATGGCAAGACCGAAGAAGGTGATGATTCCCGCCGCCGGGCCAACGTATGACGTTCCTGCTTCAACCGCACGACGACCGAGTCGCACACCGAGCAATACCGTGATGAGCGCGAACGCGAGTGGCGCGAGACTGACGAAGAATGGGGCATCCGCACCGGCGACACCCAACGAGCTCGCGAGAATCGGATCTAACTTGACCACGACATCGACACCGTGTCCGAGGAGCCAAATGTCCGCCGATGCCCGCCAGTAGACGTCCCACCCGAGACCGCTCTCGAATCGAGTCACCCACATCAGGGTCAGCGGCAGGAGCGGGATTGCCAGACCAATCGCCACCGCCATGGCCGCCTCGAGGGCGGACATGGCGATGACGATGGTGCGATTTAGCCTCATGACGGCGTCAGACGGTTACGAGACGCCTTACTTCTTCGCCGCCGGCTTGCCCGAAGCAGCCTTCTTCGCAGCGGGCTTCTTGGCCACGGTCTTTTGCGCGGCAGGCTTCTGAGGAGCTGGCTTCTGAGCGGCTGGCTTAGGGGCTGCCGACTTCTTGGGCGCCGGCTTGCGCCACGCAAGCTCGAATACCGTGAGCGCGAGAAGTGTGACCAGCGTCCAGGTGATGATGAGGCCCACGGTGTGGGTGCTCGAGAACACAATGGCGATGACACCGAGCATCACGATGACCCAACGAATCGGCGTGACCTGGCTGCCCAGCACCTGTCCGGTCTTGCCCATTTTGAGGCCCACGTCATCGAGGCCCGCGCGGCCCGCTTCGAGGCGGGCGTTGAGCCACGTGCGAATTCGGGCTGTCGACGGCGAGAGCATCCAACCAATCAAAATCAAGATGATGGATGCCACGAGAACAGTTCCGACAACATCGCGCGCGTAGAGCACGACGGCGTTGTAGACAACTCCGGCAGCGGGGCTGACGGTCGGTTGCACCATCGAGGTGAGGAACATGAACCCGCTGTCGAACAGGACGAACATCAGGGCCATAACAGCACCGAGTCCGATGCCCGATGCGACGAGAGCGCGTGGGCGGTTGTTCGCAACGAGGATTCCGACGACAAACGCAATCAGGGCAGCCCAGGGCAACCAAGTGCCGAGTGCGGTGCCGACCTGGTAGGCAACACGTGCCGTGGCGAGCTCGGGGAACTTGCCCAACTCAACCATCGTGTCGATTTCAGGGATAGCGCTCGCAATTGTGACGCCCTGTTCAATCAGCGACGCCTTGATTTCGCCAATGATTGGCTTGAGCGGCATCGACAGCGTGCCATCGTCAGCGAGAGTGAAGATGGATTTGGGGTCGTTTGCCAAGAGTGCGATGACTTCTTCTTGGGTGATGGTGAGGACCTTTGTCCACGCTTCCTGGAATGCCGGTGACTTCACGAAATCACCCACGACCTGATGAATTACGGCCTTAACGCCGGCGGCAATCGGCTGCGAGACAACACCGAGGGCCTCCTTCACGCTGTCCGGCAGGCTCAGTGCATCGGCGAATCCATCAATGATGGAGCCGGTCACTTTCTCGATCTGCACGGCGTCATCGATCGAGTTGGTCACCTGATCAACGATTGCCTCCTGAATAACCGGATCAGAAGCGAGTGGGCCGAGAGTGTCGACGAAGAGTTCGGTGTTCGTCACCTGATTTGATGCCCAGTTGGCGACAATGGCCAGCGGGGTCGTGACGATGGCAAGGACGATCAGGATGCCCGAGAACCACGCACGACCGCGATGGGGACGACTGGGGGCAGAGAGAGTTGCAGACATGACCTCAACCGTAGCCGAAAGAGTGCAACCGACTACCGTGCCACGCACCGTGACGGATACAGGGCAAAAGCCACTCTCTGCCACGACATAATTGGCGCATGGCTTCTTCGGGTACGAACGTTCGCGTCGCAATCGTCGAGGACCACGTCTTGTACCGCGACCTGCTTGAGTCTTCTCTCAAAGGGTTCGACGGAATTGACGTAGTTGCCTGCGTCTCGGGTTCGACCGAGGCGAAGAAGGTCATCGTTCCCGGTGCTGTCGACGTCGCCATTCTGGACATCGAACTCGCTGATGGGAACGGAATTGGTCTTGGCGTCACCCTCCGTCGCAACGACCCCGAGCTCGGAATTCTCTTGCTCTCGGGTCGCGACATGATTGAGTTGCTCCTCGGACTGCCCGAAGACGAGCGTCACGGCTGGAGCTACCTGTCGAAATCTTCGAGCACGTCGCTTGAGTCGCTCGTGGACGTCATCCGTTCTACTGCCGCGGGCAACTCGGTTATTGACCCCGTGCTCGTCGATCGAAGCAAAGCCCGGGCTGGCACTCCAGTGAGTTCGCTCACGCGCCGACAGTTTGAGATTCTGCGCATGGTCGCGCGCGGGCTGTCGAACCAGGCAATTGCTGTTGAGCTCGGCATCGCCGCAAACTCTGTGGTGAATCATCTCAGCGCGATTTACGCCGCTTTAGGAATTTCAGACGGCTCTAACGCACGCGTTAGCGCAGTGCTCGAGTTCTTGCACGACACCTCACGCGCCTAGCGGGCGTCATTTCGGACGAGCTAGTGCAACCCACGCACGAGAATCTCGACGGCGACAATCACAACGCCCACGAGTGAGGTCGACAGTCCCGCAAAGATTCGCCACGGGATGCTCCGCCGCCGTGCCGCGAAGACCAACCCGCCGATGACGAACAGTGAGCCCATCATCGTGAAGAGAGACGCCATCGTCGCATCTTCGGTCGAAACCCCGAACATCGGAACGATGAGCAGTACCAACATGCTCGGTGCCGTCCAGGCGAACATCGGCCACGACTCGCGAAGGCTGTGACGGAGTGAGACAACGAGCGGCATGTGGTGGTCTTTCGTGACTCCGTTGCCCGCCATCGTGTGGGCGAAAACGTGTCCCATCCAGAGCGCAAAAACGCCAACAAGTGACACGAGCGTCATAGAAAGCGGGCTTTCTGTCGGCTCCTGCATGCCCACCACAACGCCAAACATGATGAGGCCGAGAATCGAGTCGGGGTTTAACTGAAAAATCCGACTCACAGTCATGCGAGGCGGATTTTTCGTGGTCATGAGACCAAGCCTAAAGGCAACGGGTTACAGGTTTGCAAGCACCTCGCGCATGAGACGCGCGGCTTCCGACGGGGTCTTGCCCACCTTCACACCAGCCGCTTCAAGAGCTTCCTTCTTTGCCTGTGCCGTTCCGGCCGAACCAGAAACGATGGCACCCGCGTGACCCATGGTCTTGCCCTCGGGTGCGGTGAAGCCCGCAACGTAACCGACTACCGGCTTCGTGACGTTCGCCTTGATGAAGTCTGCGGCGCGCTCTTCTGCGTCGCCACCGATTTCACCAATCATGACGATGGCTTTCGTCTCGGGGTCATTCTCGAAAGCAGCAAGCGCATCGATGTGCGTCGTGCCGACGATCGGGTCTCCGCCGATGCCGATGGCGGTCGAGAATCCCAGATCGCGGAGTTCGAACATCATCTGGTAGGTCAACGTTCCCGACTTGGATACGAGACCGATGGGGCCCTTGCCCGTGATGTTCGCCGGCGTAATGCCGACGAGTGCCTCGCCTGGCGTGATGATGCCGGGGCAGTTCGGGCCAATGATGCGAGTCTTGTTGCCCTTCTTCGACGCGTAGGCCCAGAATTCGGCGGTGTCTTGAACCGGGATGCCCTCGGTGATGATCACGAGCAACGGGATTTCTGCGTCAATGGCCTCGACCGCAGCATCCTTCGAAAACGCTGGCGGAACGAATGCGATTGATACGTCTGCACCGGTTGCCTTCATCGCTTCGGCGACGGTGGCAAAGACGGGAAGCTCAACGTCGCCGTGCGTCACGGTGGTACCCGCCTTGCGGGCGTTGACTCCACCGACAACCTGGGTGCCAGCAGCGAGCATACGAGCGGTGTGCTTCGAGCCCTCCCCACCGGTGATTCCCTGCACGATGACTTTGGAGTCTTTGTTCAAAAAGATTGACATGTCGTATGTGTCCTGTCGTCCTGGGAGTTAGCGGGCAGCCAGCTCGGCGGCCTTGTCTGCGCCCTCGTCCATACCAGTGGCGAGCGTGACAAGCGGGTGATTGGCTCCGGTGAGAATGCGGCGACCTTCTTCGACGTTGTTTCCGTCGAGACGCACAACGAGTGGCTTGGTTGCAGCCGATCCGAGCATGCCGAGAGCGGCCACGATTCCGTTAGCCACAGCGTCGCACGCGGTGATTCCACCGAAGACGTTGACGAAAACGCTCTTGACCTGCGGGTCACCGAGAATCACGTCGAGGCCGGCAGCCATGACTTCAGCGGATGCGCCACCACCGATATCGAGGAAGTTCGCGGGCTTCACGCCGCCGTGGTTCTCCCCTGCATAGGCAACGACATCGAGCGTGCTCATGACAAGCCCCGCGCCGTTGCCGATGATGCCAACCTGTCCGTCGAGCTTCACGTAGTTGAGGTCCATCGCCTTGGCTTTCGCCTCGAGCGGATCGGCTGCGGCCTTGTCTTCGAGTGCCTCGTGGTTGGGGTGACGGAACGTGGCGTTCTCATCGAGCGAGATCTTGCCGTCAAGGGCGAGGACTTCGCCCTCTTCAGTAAGAACGAGCGGGTTCACTTCGACCAGCGTGGCGTCTTCGCCGGTGTAGACCTCGTAGAGCTTGACGAAAACGGGGGCGACCTTGTCGATGAGGTCGGCCGGGAACTTAGCTGCGGCGGCGATTTCCTTCGCCTTGGCGAGAGTGAGACCATCCGCTGGGTTGACTTCCACGCGGGCGAGTGCCTCGGGCTTTTCCACTGCGAGTTGCTCAATGTCCATGCCACCTTCGAAGCTGGTGAGCGAAAGGTAGGAGCGATTCGCCCGGTCGAGCAGAACGGAGAAGTAATACTCCTGGGCAATACGAGCACCGGCAGCAACCATGACGCGCTTCACAATATGACCCTTGATGTCGAGGCCGAGAATGGTCTGAGCTGCAGCTTCAGCCTCATCGGGGGTTTTGGCAACCTTGACGCCACCGGCCTTACCGCGGCCACCGATCTTTACCTGAGCCTTGACGACAACAACACCACCGAGTTTCTCTGCAGCGGCGCGAGCTTCAGCTGGGGTGTCAGCGACGATTCCGGCAAGCACGGGAACTCCGTAGCTCTCGAACATGTCACGGGCTTGGTATTCGTATAAATCCACGAGGCTTCCTTACGAAAAAGTATCTTGATATCGAGATATTTACTGCTTCGACTTTACTGGGTTTAGGCGCGGGTGTGGTTGGCTTGGAACTATGGCCAACAACGACTTCGAACCGCACAATCTCGCCTTCGCATCCAAGCTCAACTGGCTTCGCGCCGGAGTGCTCGGTGCCAATGACGGCATCGTTTCTGTTGCGGCTCTGCTCGTCGGCGTTGCGGCTGCGACCACCGACTCCGGCGCAATTCTGATTGCCGGAATCGCCAGTGTTGCCGCCGGCGCAACGTCAATGGCATTGGGCGAATATGTGTCTGTTAGCAGCCAACGCGACAGCGAACGTGCGCTGATTAACCTCGAAAGGCGCGAGCTCGAAGAGACGCCCGAGGAGGAGTTCGAGGAACTCGTCGAGATCTACCAAGCCAAAGGGCTCTCTCCGAAAACGGCGCGCACGGTCGCCGAAGAGCTCACGAAGCACGACGCCCTCAAGGCGCACCTCGAGGCCGAGCTGCACATTTCTGAAGAGTACCTGACCAACCCGTGGCACGCAGCGATGTCGTCGGCCATCTCGTTCTTGGTCGGATCGCTCCTGCCGATTCTGACCGTGTTGCTCGCGCCGGTTGAGTGGCGCATCCCTGCGACGTTCGTTTCCGTTCTCGTGATGCTCGCCATTACCGGTGGCGTGGGTGCGCGCATCGGCGGAAGCCCAATTCCGCGCTCCATTGCTCGCGTTGTCATCGGTGGCGCTGCGGCACTTGCGGTGACGTATGCAATCGGGTCAATTTTTCATGTGGCCGCTTAGCCTGCGCCCACACATCGCCGCGTAGCCTGCGCAGAGGCTTCGCCGGCTAACCGGCGGCGCTAGATCTTTTCGATCGGCGCGACCTTGATGAGCAGTTTCTTGTTGCCCGCGCGATCGAACGTGCAGTGCGCCACACGCTTGGCTCCCTCGCCGGTCACCTCGTTGACGCGACCGTCGCCGAAATCAGCGTGACGGATGCGGTCACCGGCAGCCAATTCGAGGTCTCCGTTGTCGCGCATTTTGTTGGTCACGCGATTGGCCCACTCGGTCTTGGGTCGCTCGGGCAATGCGTTCGGCTCGCTCCAACCCGAGGTGGAGCTACCGCGCGAGGCATAGCCGCCGGAACCGTACCCGCCACCGATGGCACGACCCGCGCCGCCGATACCAGCTTGGGATTCACGCCACTCGATGAGGTCCGCTGGAATCTCTTGCAGATACCGGCTCGGCATGGCCAAGTTAGTTTGACCGAACATGGCGCGCTGCATCGCGAGCGAGAGGTGGAGAAAAAGCCGTGCGCGCGTAATGCCGACATAAAAGAGGCGTCGCTCTTCGGCTTCTCCACCAGGTTCCATGGCCGCCATGCGG
>JBFYOK010000022.1:0-14880 GCA_041303845.1 Microbacteriaceae bacterium
AACATTGAGAGATCAAGTGGGTGAGTGATGGCGTCGATCAACTCGCCCGACGGCACGTCAAACCGGAGAATGAACTTCGACGCGTTCAAAACCTTGATGGCCAGCCGGCGACCAATCTTGATCTGGGTCGGGTTCTGCGGGTCGAACGCTGCATCGGTGCCGAGACGACTCGATGCCGCCCAATAACGCACGGCATCAGAGCCGTGTTGTTCCAGCATGTCCGCGGGCGTTACAACGTTGCCCTTTGACTTCGACATCTTCTTGCGGTCCGGGTCCACGATGAAACCCGACAGTGCCGCGTGCTTCCACGGCTTGTCGTTCGATTCGAGCGCTGCGCGCAACATGGTTGAGAAAAGCCACGTGCGGATAATGTCTTGACCCTGCGGACGCAGGTCGAACGGCCACACGAGCGACCACAATTCTGAGTCTCGTTCCCAGCCTCCGGCGAGCTGCGGCGTCAAAGATGAGGTGGCCCAGGTGTCCATGACGTCGACCTCACCTTGGAACCCGCCAGGCTTGCCTCGCTGGTCCTCCGAGTAGCCGGGAGGTACGTCGCTCGAGGGGTCGACCGGCAGCTGGTCACGCGTGGCCGAAATTGGTTCATCAAATACGGGGTTGCCGTCGGCGTCGAGCGGGTACCAAATAGGGATGGGCACACCGAAGAATCGCTGACGCGAGATGAGCCAATCTCCGTTGAGCCCATTGACCCAGTTCTCAAAGCGAACACGCATGAAGTCGGGGTGCCAGTCGAGTTCCTTGCCAAGCTCGATGAGACGGTCGCGCAAGGCCTCGTTCTTCGCACTGTTCGTGATGTACCACTGACGCGTGGAGACAATCTCGAGTGGCTTGTCACCCTTTTCGAAAAACTTGACCGGGTGCATGATCGGCTTCGGGTCACCAAGCATTCGGCCAGCACTTTGGAGAAGTTCCACCACGGTCTTCTGAGCGGTGAACGGAGTTTTGCCCGCAAGTTCGGCGTAAGCGGCGAGACCAGAGTCGGCGGTGATCGCGTCGGGCGCATCCGTCATGAATCGGCCATCGAAGCCGATGACGGCACGGGTCGGCAATGACAGTTCGCGCCACCAGATGACGTCGGTCAGGTCGCCGAACGTACAAATCATCGCAATGCCCGTTCCCTTGTCGGGCTGAGCGAGGTGGTGAGCGACGACCGGAACCTCAACGCCAAACAGGGGAGTGCGAACGGTCGTGCCAAAGAGTGGCTTGTAGCGGTCGTCATCTGGATGCGCCACCAAGGCCACACACGCGGGCAAGAGTTCGGGGCGCGACGTGAGAATCTCAACATCGCCACTGCCATCGGATTTCTCGAACAGCACCTGGTGGTACGCACCGGGAACTTCTTTGTCCTCAAGTTCTGCCTGAGCCACAGCTGTGCGGAACGTGACATCCCAGAGGGTCGGCGCCTGTGCTTGGTAGGCCTCGCCACGCTCGATGTTGCGCAAGAATGCGAGCTGGCTTGTGGTGATGGACTGGTCTGAAATTGTGCGGTACGTCTGCGTCCAGTCAACCGAGAGGCCGAGCGCACGCCAGACATCTTCGAACTGCTTCTCATCCTCGATGGTCAGCTTCTCGCAGAGTTCGATGAAGTTTCGGCGACTGATGGGCAGCTGATCGGCGGCCTTCGAGCTCTTGTTGTCGCCACCTTCGAAGGGTGGAACGAAACCTGGCTCGTAGGGGAGCGTGGGGTCGCATCGCACGCCGTAATAGTTCTGCACGCGTCGCTCGGTGGGCAGACCGTTGTCGTCCCAGCCCATGGGATAGAACACTTCGAGCCCCTGCATGCGCTTGTACCGGGCGACACAGTCGGTGTGCGTGTAGCTGAAGACGTGTCCGATGTGGAGGGACCCCGATGCCGTTGGCGGAGGGGTGTCAATGGAGAAGATCGAGTCGCGAGTCTGTCCGTCGCGTGAGAAACGGTATGTGCCCGATTTCTCCCACTTCTCGTTCCAGACGGTCTCTAGCCCTTCGAGTGCGGGCTTCTCCGGAACATTGGCAGTCGTCGACATCGTGTCTCTTTCATCACGTGAGCAGTAATTTACGATGCTACCGGGGCGAGAGGGATGCTCACGCGCAGGGTTGTCTCCGCTTCCTCGGTCTCGACGCTCAACGTCGTTGTCACGCTCTCTAGTGCCCGAATGCCCGCGCCGCCCGACTCCGTTGTCACCCATGGCAATCCGTCGTTCGTGACACTCACTTCTAAATCGTCGTCAGCGATGACCCGACTCGACACGGTGATGTACTTCGGCTTGCCGTGCTTGATTGCGTTGTTGATTGATTCGCGCACAACATCAAAAAAGATGAATCTGCCGAGGGGATCGAGATCGAGTCGCCACTGCGATTCGGTATCGACGTGGCTCGTAAACCTCACCATGCTTGACCATGAATCGTTCAGGGTTGCAAGTCCGGCGGCGGTGCTCGGCGGTTCAATCGAATCGAGCCCGGCAACACTGATGTCGTCGAGAACTTGTTCGATGCGCTCACGCACGGCATCGACCGATTCTCCCGCGTCGAGATGTGTGCGTGCGAGGAGCGAGACCGCAATGAGTTGTCCTTGGATGCGCCCGTGCAAGAACTGCGCGAGGGCGCCCTGCGAGCGAAGACGCTGCGCTGTCACACGCGCGAGAACCTGTGCAATCTCTCGGTTCGTGTTCTCAGCCTGTGCCAGTAACTGGTTTGAGGCCACCAGAAGTCCACTGCCTATCGCAACACAGATGCCGATAGCTACCGCGAGAACGGGCACGGTGCCGTATTGCGTGAGCGGTGTGACAGTGAGCGCACCAATGAGTTGGGCGTCTGCGGCAGCGCTCACCCAGCTGGCGACTTCGCCCGCTGCGAGGCTCAAAACGAGAAAAAACAAAATCTCAGAGGATGCGCGTCGCGCGTGCTGTGGCCATATGCGTCGATGCACAGAACGTGCGAGAACCAAGCCGACGGTGTTGACCGTGAACCACACCCCGATCAGAGCAAGTGCTGAGAGGGCATTCGTCGAGCGAGGCAGAAAACCGTAGGACATCGCTGCTGCGGTGAGCACGGAGACGATGAAAGGCGAATACAGGCGGCCCGCTGCGGATGCCCGAACGAGCTCACGGGTGTATGCCCGACGTGTTTCCGGAAATTCGGGAACCTCTGCGCGCGTCCACCGTTCACTGAATTCGTGACTCAACTGACGAATACGTTGCGTCGACGATGTGGTGACCTCATCGGCAAGCCGTTGCAAATCTGCCGAATCGTGGCGCTCAGACAGGTTCTGTCGGATTTCAGACACGACGCCGGCAATCATCGCCCGCACGTTGTCATCGAGTTGCGGCGTCGGGCGCTCGAGCTCGGTGCGAGCCAGTTGCAGGGCTCCACTCAAGCGGTCTCGCGTTACAGACGCGCGGGTCATTCCAGCCTGAAAGGAGCTCACGACGTTGTTTGTGAACGAGACAACAATCAGCACACCGATTGTGACGAGGCTGCCGAGCGGCCTAAATAGCGGGTTGGTCGTGACCTCGGGGGCAAAGTCGCTGATGAGAATGAACATGAAGACCGGTCGAAGGTTCGACACGACGATGTAGGTTAAGAGAACGATGAGCGCGCGGCCTCGGGAAATCCGCTTGGTTGCCTCGTTGATAATCAGCATCACCGCAAGTGCCGGAACGCTTGCCAGAAACGGTGTGATGCCCAGGTCGAAGGATGCCCGGAACTCCACGTAGGGGTCTGAGAGCAGGTTCAGCAGGCTCGTTCCGCCGAGCGCCCACACGCCGACCTGCCAACTGAGCGCCCGAGGCCCGATGATGGCACTGAGCACGCGACGGGAACGTCGAGCGACCGCGGGTGACATGCCACCAACGGTACCCACAATGAGTGCCACGTGTCTTGCCCGGTAACATAAGAGGCACAATGGCCTACCCCAAGAGCTCCGCCTTCGGCCCTGCAGCCGACAGTGTCATCGCGTCCCCTTCTTTCCCTGCTATTGAGCAGAACATCCTTGAGTTTTGGAAGCGTGATGACACATTCCGCGCATCCATTTCACAGCGCGCCGAGCAGGGGGCTGACGAGTGGGTTTTCTACGACGGGCCGCCCTTTGCCAACGGTCTTCCGCACTACGGTCACCTGCTGACCGGATACGCCAAAGATGTCTTCCCGCGCTTCCAAACCATGCGCGGCAAACTCGTCGATCGTCGATTTGGATGGGACACACACGGTCTTCCGGCCGAGCTCGAGGCAATGCGCCAGTTAGGCATCACGAAGAAGGACGACATCGAAGCCATGGGCATCGAAACCTTCAACGCGGCAGCTCGCGAGTCGGTTCTGGCATACACAAAAGAGTGGGAAGAGTACGTCACTCGCCAGGCGCGCTGGGTCGACTTCGAAAACGACTACAAGACGCTGGATATCAACTTCATGGAAAGTGTCATTTGGGCCTTCAAACAGCTCTATGACAAGGGACTCGCCTATGAGGGCTTCCGCGTGTTGCCCTATTGCTGGAACGACGAGACTCCTCTTTCGAATCACGAGCTTCGCATGGACGACGACGTCTACAAGATGCGTCAAGACCAGTCGGTGACTGTCACCTTCCCCCTCACAGGCGAGAAAGCTCAATCACTCGGTCTGGTTGGTGTGAAGGCCCTCGCGTGGACGACAACTCCCTGGACACTGCCGACAAATGCCGCGCTCGCCGTGGGGCCTGAGATTCGCTACGCGGTTGTCCCTGCTGGTCCGAACGGTGGCGCTGACGTCGCCGGTGGCGCGGGTCCTGTCGGGGACTACTTGATTGCCGCTGATCTGCTCGGCAACTATGCCAAAGACCTCGGGTACGAATCTGCTGAGGATGCACGAGCTGCGATCTCCCGCGAGCTCCACGGTCGCGATCTCGAAGGCCTCACCTATGAGCGCTTGTGGGACTTTTACGCCGACGACGAGGACTACGTTCACACCGCGTGGCGTATTCTCGTGGCCGACTACGTCACAACCGCCGACGGCACGGGAATCGTGCACCAGTCACCTGCTTACGGTGAAGAAGACCAGAAGGTCTGCGAGAGCGCGGGCATCCCCGTTCGCATTTCGGTCGACGACGGCGGCAAGTTCCTGTCACGCTTTGGAGAGGTAGCCGGACTCCAGGTTTTTGAGGCGAACAAGCCCCTAACTCAGCAGGTCAAGGCGCTGGGCCGACTCCTGCGGGTCGCAAGCTACGAGCACTCGTACCCGCACTGCTGGCGATGCCGTCAACCATTGATTTATCGCGCGGTGTCGAGCTGGTTCGTTCGCGTGACCGAGTTCCGTGACCGCATGGAGACCCTGAACCAAGAAATCAACTGGGTTCCCGAGAACGTCAAAGACGGTCAGTTCGGCAAGTGGGTCTCAAACGCACGCGACTGGTCGATTAGCCGCAACCGTTATTGGGGCTCGCCAATTCCGGTGTGGAAGAGCGACAACGCGGACTTCCCCCGCATCGATGTTTACGGGTCGCTCGACGAATTCGAACGTGACTTTGGCGTTCGACCGACCGACCTCCACCGACCGTTCATCGACGAATTGACGCGTCCGAACCCCGACGATCCGTCGGGTCAGTCGACGATGCGACGCATTCCCGACGTGCTCGATGTCTGGTTCGACTCGGGTTCGATGCCGTTTGCCCAGGTTCACTATCCGTTCGAAAACCGGGACTGGTTCGACTCGCACAGTCCGGCTGACTTCATCGTTGAGTACATCGGGCAAACCCGCGGTTGGTTCTACACGCTCCACATTCTTTCCACCGCGCTGTTTGACCGCCCGGCTTTCAGCAACGTGGTCAGTCACGGAATCGTTCTCGGCAACGACGGCCAGAAGATGTCCAAATCGTTGCGCAATTACCCCGACGTGTCTGAAGTTTTTGAGCGCGACGGCTCAGATGCCATGCGATGGTTCCTGATGAGCTCGCCCGTGCTGCGCGGCGGTAACCTCGTGGTGACCGAAGAAGGTATTCGCGAGGGCGTTCGTCAGGTACTGCTTCCGCTCTGGAACAGCTGGTACTTCTTCTCGCTCTATGCCAACGCCGATGGTTACGAAGCAACGCGGCGCACAGACTCGACAAATGTGCTCGACCGCTATCTGCTGGCAAAGACGCGTGACCTCGTCGTTGACGTCCAGGCTCATCTTGATGCGCTTGATTCCACACTCACTGCTGCGTCGCTCCGTGACTTCGCCGACGTGCTGACCAACTGGTACGTGCGACGCTCACGCGACCGATTCTGGACCGGTGGCGAAGCCGCTCGTGACGCGTTCGACACGATGTACACCGTTCTCGAAACGTTCTGCCGAGTGGCCGCACCGATGCTTCCGTTGATCACGGAAAACATTTGGCAGGGCCTCACCGGCGGTCGCTCGGTTCACCTGACCGACTGGCCGGACGCAAACGAGTTCCCAGCTGACCCAGCGTTGGTTGCGACAATGGATGCGGTGCGCGAGATCACGTCGGCCTCACTTGCTCTGCGCAAGAAGACCGGGTTGCGCGTTCGTCTGCCACTCGCCGACCTCACTGTCGTCAGTGCTCACGCGAGCGCCCTCAACGAGTTCAGCGATATTTTGCGCGACGAGCTCAATGTCAAGCAGGTGACCCTTGTCGAGTTGACTGATTCTTCGGCGGCGGATTTCGGTGTGACCTCGAGACTGTCGGTCAACGCTCGCGCAGCCGGGCCCCGACTCGGCAAAGACGTGCAGCGAATCATTCAGGCGGCCAAGGCAGGCGACTGGTCCGAAGCAAATGGGACCGTCACTGCCGGGGGAGTCGAGCTCGCCGAAGGTGAGTTCGAACTCACGCTCGAGACCGAATCCGACGGCGAATCTTCGCGTGCCCTCGGGCTCGTTCCCAGCGGAGGCTTTGCGCTGCTCGACACGGCAACCACGCCCGAACTCGAGGCGGAAGGCCTCGCGCGTGACCTGATTCGCGCCGTTCAAGACACCCGCAAGTCGGCCGGCTTTGACGTCAGCGACCGCATCCGTCTCGATCTCATCGTCTGCGACGACACGGATGCCCACGCCCTCACCCTCGCCGCCGGCGTCGACATCGCAGGTGAAACGCTGGCGACCGAGTTCACGGTGCACTCGAGTGCGACCACGAGAGACCTTGCTCAACTCGTTGGCGGGCTCGCCTCCGAATGGGTGCCGGGTCTCACGGCCGTTGCGCCGGAGCACATCGGCGACATCGAGCCTGGGCAATACGTCAACGCCGGACGCATCGTGATTGCCGTCTCGCGCGTGAATCGTGTGCTCGATGTCTAGCGACGAGTTCGCTCGGGCTGCCGAGCTCGTTCACCTCGAGCTTCAAGAGCGCATGGGCGAGGTCAACCCGCAACCGCGACTGGAGCCAACCCGGCGCGTTGCCGACCTTCTCGGCGATGTGCACCGCGCTTACGACGTGATTCACATCACGGGAACCAATGGCAAGACGAGCATTTCGCGAATGATTGAGGCCATACTTCGCGCGTACGGTCTGCGCACCGGGCTGTTCACGAGCCCGCACATCCTGAAGTTCAACGAACGAATCTCACTCAGCGGCGCACCCATCAGCGACGAAGCACTCGTCACCAATTGGTTGGACATCAAGCCCTATGTCGAGATGGTCGACAACGAGCTTGTCGCCAAGGGTGAACCGCGTCTCACCTATTTCGAAGTGCTCACAGTGCTCGCCCTGGCGAGTTTTGCTGACGCCCCGGTCGACGTAGCCGTGGTCGAGGTGGGGATGGGTGGCGAGTGGGACTCGACGAACATCGTCGAGGCCGATGTGGCGGTTTTCGGCCCCATCGCCATGGATCATCAAGACAAGCTCGGTTCAACGCTCGAGGCCATCGCGCGAACCAAGTCAGGCATCATCAAGCCGTCGACAATCGTCGTATCTGCACACCAAGAGCCGCTCGTCGAATCGATTCTTCGCGAAGCTGCGGAGTTGACCGAGAGTGCCATCTCCTTCGTTGGAGAAGAGATTCAGGTCAGTCATCGTGCCGTGGCCGTTGGTGGACAGCTGCTGTCGATTCAGGCGCTGTCCGGCTCCTACGACGACATCTTTCTCTCCCTTTTTGGCACCCACCAGTCAGAGAACGCCGCGGTCGCCGTTGCTGCAGTCGAAGCGTTCCTCGGTGGCGGTACTCAGCCACTCAGCGAAGAAGTGTTGACCGAAGCCTTCGCCAGTGTCGAGTCACCGGGCCGACTGCAACGTATCGCGGCGTTGCCGCCGGTCATTCTCGACGCGGCGCACAACCCGCACGGAGCTTTAGCGCTCGCGAACTCGCTCGGCGAGTACTTCGACTTCGATGACGTCACCTTGGTCTTCGGCGCATTTGCCGACAAGGATGCGAAGGGCATGCTCGCGCACCTCGCCCCCGCGGTGACGCGCGTGATTCTGACGACCGTCCCGTCCGATCGAGGTCGTTCCGCACATGATTTGGCCACATTGGCGAGCGGTTTGTTTGACCCGGCGAACATCGTTGTGGAACCTGATCCAAAAATTGCACTTGAAAGTGCTCGAGCCCGTGCATTGGCGGCAGACAAGGGTGCCGTGGTCGTCGCCGGTTCAATCACCTTGCTCGGCGCCGCTCTTGCCACCGCAACAGAAAACGGATGGAACTAGACATGGCAAAGAATTCTGCAGGCCGCCGCCGAGGCGCCGCCGAAAGCCTCGGTGCGATTGTGCTGATTTTTGAATCGGTCGTGATGTTTCTTGGCGCCTTGGCAATCTTCGGCCTCAAAGCCTTACCGCCCGAGCAAGCACTCGGCGGTGGCGCCGTGCTCGTTGTCCTTATCTTCGCCACGGCCGGCACACTGCAGTGGACCTGGGGAATCGTTCTCGGAAGCGCACTGCAGGTGGCCGTGCTGTTGACGGGATTGCTCGTCCCGGCGATGTGGTTCGTCGGCGCTCTCTTCTCGCTCCTGTGGGCGTACGCCATCTACACCGGAATCAATCTCGACAAGTCAAAGAAGGAAGTCACCCCATGACGAACCCCATCGAAGAAACGCTCGTCCTCGTCAAGCCCGATGGGGTTGCCCGGAACTTGACCGGTGAAATCTTGCGGCGCATCGAGACAAAGGGATACGTGATTGTTGACCTCAAGCTCGTGCAGCCCGAGCGCAGTCTTCTGCACGCCCACTATGCAGAGCACGAGGGAAAGCCGTTCTTTGAGCCCCTCGTGGAGTTCATGATGAGCGGCCCAGTCGTCGCCGTTCGTGTTGCCGGTAATCGCGTGATTGAGGGCTTTCGGTCGCTCGCTGGAACGACGGACCCAACCACGGCAGCTCCAGGAACCATCCGAGGTGACCTCGGTCGCGACTGGGGACTCAAGGTTCAGCAAAACCTCGTGCACGGCTCAGACTCGCCCGAATCTTCGGCGCGCGAGCTGGCCCTCTGGTTTAGCTAGAGGTAGCTCAGCCAGTCCAAGCGCATCTGTGCGATGACGGCAACGACGAGATAAGAGGCGACCGTGATGGTCGGGCTCCACGACAACAGCTTGGCGCCAACGTCTCGAACCTTTTCGTTGCTCGACCACACACCGTGCTTGAGGTTCCAGAAAGTCGAGATCCAGAACAGCGGGATGACCATTGACCAGGTCACCATGCACCACGGGCACAGCGTGCCGAGGTTGAAGATGCTCTCGTGAATGAGCCAAATCGCGAAGGACAGCGCGCCGACGGCGGCAACGTTGAAGGCCATCCACCACCACCGAGCAAAACGAGCACCAGCTAGCGTGGCGACACCGGTTGCCATCACAACGGGCCATCCGATGAGTCCGAGAAGCGAGTTCGGAAAGCCGAAGACGGAGCCCTGCGGCGAGCTCATGTTCTTGCCACACTGCACGAGAAGCGTGAAGTCACACGACGCTGCGGTTCCCGGGTTGAGCAGAACCTGGATCTTTTCGTAGGTCAATTCGAACGCAGCGAGAAGTCCGATGGCGCTTGCGACGATGAAGAAGATTCCGACCGTGAGCAGTCGGTCCTTAGTGGCAACCGTCTTGACGTGGTTCTCAGGTGTGGATTCAGTGTTCGACATCACATTGGCATTATGGCAGGTGGCGGTGGGGCGAACTTGAGTCCCACTCGTGCCATACTGTTACCAGCGTTAAGAACTCGAGTGAATGTCCTCGTTTCACGCAACCAAAAGTTTCCCGGTGGAGAACGCACGCGAACTCCCCGGACAAGATTTAAGTCGCATTTCGGAAGTCCCTCATCGGACACGAATTGTGCAGAAAGTGCACCACCCATGGTGAATAAAGAAATCACACCAGAACTCATCTTCGATTCGTCGAATCCGTTTGCTGTGCCAGCCGGGTACGTTCCGGTCGTCGAAGTGTCGGCCGCCACGGCCGCGGCCGTTGACGCTATCGAAGCCGCCGAAGCGAATGACAGCGCCGTCGCAGATGTACCCGCGGTCGAGTACCCGACTTTCGCTCCCGTTGAACCCACAGAGTTGATTTTTTTCGCTCCCGACTTGCCCAAGGTCGAGGCACGCTTTGGACGCGACCGGTTCAACGATCGCTTTAGTGACGATGACCAGCCGTGGGAGAGTCAATCTGCTCGTCGTCGTGCCCGCCGTCGCACGGGTGACGACCGCCCCGTCAGCGATGACCCGAACACCGTGGTCAAGGTTCGTGTTCCGCGCGAACCCGAACTCATCACGGAGCCACAACGGGTCAAGGGTTCCACGCGACTCGAAGCGAAGAAGCAACGTCGTCGGGACGGTCGCGACCAAGGTCGTCGTCGGGCCGTTGTCACAGAGAGCGAGTTCCTTGCTCGCCGTGAAGCCGTCGACCGATCAATGATTGTGCGTGAGCGCGATGACAAGATTCAGATTGGCGTGCTCGAGGACCACATCCTGGTCGAACACTACGTCGCGCGGTCGAGCGAGGCGAGCCTGATCGGCAACGTCTACCTCGGCAAAGTACAGAACGTCTTGCCTTCGATGGAAGCAGCCTTCGTCGACATCGGTCGCGGCCGCAACGCTGTGCTTTATTCCGGTGAGGTTGACTGGGATGCGGCGGAAACCGGCAACCAGCCCCGCCGTATTGAGCTCGCGCTGAAGACCGGTGACAAGGTTCTCGTTCAGGTCACGAAAGACCCAGTCGGACACAAGGGCGCTCGTCTCACGAGCCAGATTTCGCTTCCGGGCCGCTACCTCGTCTACGTGCCGAACGGTTCGATGAGTGGCATCAGCCGCAAGCTTCCCGACACGGAGCGTTCGCGCCTCAAGGCAATTCTCAAAGAAGTTTTGCCAGAAGACGTCGGCGTCATCGTGCGCACAGCCGCCGAAGGCGCAACCGAAGACCAGCTCGTCTTCGACGTGAGTCGACTCACTCAGCAGTGGGAAGAGATTTCGAGCAAGGTTGAGACGATGTCGGCCCCGGCACTGCTGCACAGTGAATCCGATCTGCTCATCAAGATCATCCGTGACGTCTTCAACGAAGACTTCCAAAGACTCATCATCGCTGGGGACGGATCTCGAACCGCAATCGAGTCGTACCTGACGCAGGTTGCTCCCGAGCTTCTCGAACGTGTCTCGCGTTATGAAGGCGACGGCGACATTTTCGACGAGTTCCGGATCAACGAGCAGATTGAAAAGGCGCTCGACCGCAAGGTCTGGTTGCCCTCGGGTGGATCGCTCGTCATCGACCGAACCGAAGCCATGACGGTCGTTGACGTCAACACGGGCAAGTTCGTTGGCTCCGGTGGAAACCTCGAAGAGACCGTCACCAAGAACAACCTCGAGGCTGCCGAAGAAATCGTCCGTCAACTGCGTCTGCGCGACATCGGCGGAATCATCGTCGTCGACTTCATTGACATGGTTCTCGAAACGAACCGAGACCTAGTCCATCGTCGACTCATCGAATGCTTGAGCCGCGACCGCACGAAGCACCAGGTCGCGGAGGTCACGTCGCTCGGACTCGTTCAAATGACCAGAAAGAAGCTCGGTCTCGGGCTTCTTGAGACGTTCAGCGAGCCCTGTGACGTGTGTGCCGGGCGCGGCGTGGTCGTGTTCCACGAGCCTGTGGTGCGCAGGCAGAATTCTTCGCAAAACAGCGGAGGCGAGCAGAAGTCCGCGCGTCGATCCAAATCTCGAACCGCTACTCCTGTGGTCTCGCCGCATGGAATTCCTGAGGGTGCTAAGAGTGCCCTGGCACAGATTGCGGCGAGCACGCTGCATCACAACGATGACGAGGTGGATCGCGACGAGACAATCGAGATCCTTGACATTCCCGTCGTAAAGCAACGTCGTGGTCGTGAACCGCGAGCGGAGCAAGTCGACGAAATCCTTGAAAACGTTCTCGAAGCGCTTCCGGAGCCCAAAGCTTCGGGTCAGGGTCGCGGACGAGGCCGTGGTCGACGGGTTTCTACCGGTCCAATCTCGACAAGCGAGTCGAGCGAATCTTCGGATTCCGCAGGCCTCGCTCACGGCGAGGAGTAGAGGTCTCGTCGGTTTGCACGCGCCGTGCATCCCGGCTATTCTTGATACTTGGTGCGTGGATCGGGTTTTCTGATGGGCACAAAGGTTTTCACTTTCGAGGCGAACAATCGCCTCCATGAACGAAGCAGGTAAGACGTGGTTTACGCAGTAGTGCGCGCAGGTGGCCGACAGGAAAAGGTCGAGGTCGGCACCATCGTGACGATGAACCGTATTGCAGCGGACAAGTCGGGTGTCGTTGAACTCCCCGCCGTTCTGCTTGTTGATGGCGACAAGATCACCGCTGACGCTGCCTCGCTCTCAAAGGTGAAGGTTACCGCCGAGATCCTCAACGACCTCCGCGGACCCAAGATCATTATTCAGAAGTACAAGAACAAGACCGGTTACAAGAAGCGTCAAGGTCACCGTCAGGAACTCACGCGCGTCAAGGTCACCGGAATCAAGTAGTCACAGGAGAACGACGAAATGGCACATAAAAAGGGAGCGAGTTCGACCCGTAATGGTCGTGACTCCAACGCACAGCGTCTCGGCGTAAAGCGCTTCGGCGGCCAGAAAGTTCTCGCGGGCGAAATCCTCGTTCGTCAGCGTGGCACTCACTTCCACCCCGGCGTCAACGTCGGTCGTGGTGGCGACGACACCCTGTTCGCACTCGCTGCTGGTGCAGTGGAGTTTGGTTCGAAGGGTGGCCGCAAGGTCGTCAACATCGTCCCGGCGTAACAACGCCGGCACACCATCCTGAAAAAGAGGAGGCGAGCTGGAACAGCTCGCCTCCTCTTTTTTTATTCTTAAGAACACATTGTTTTTTTACGCGAATAGGAGCTGACGTGACCACCTTCGTCGACAACGTCACGCTGCATTTGCGTGCCGGGAACGGCGGCAACGGTTGTGTTTCGGTTCGCCGCGAAAAGTTCAAGCCACTCGCCGGACCAGATGGTGGCAACGGTGGCAACGGTGGCGACATCGTGCTTATTGCTGATCCTCAGGTCACCACGCTTTTGGGTTTTCACCGCCATCCGCACCAGTCCGCAGAGAACGGCGGCTTTGGCATGGGTGACAATCGTTCGGGGCACGCAGGTAAGCCCATTGAGTTGTCGGTGCCCGTGGGCACTGTGGTCAAAGACGCCGATGGCTCCGTGCTGATTGACATGGATGAGCCTGGGCTCAGGTTCGTCGTGGCGCCAGGCGGTCAAGGCGGGCTTGGCAACGCGGCACTCGCGTCAACGAAGCGCAAGGCCCCCGGTTTCGCATTGCTCGGCACGGACGGCTGGGCCGGCGACGTTGTGCTCGAGTTAAAGACCCTCGCCGACGTGGCCCTCGTGGGATTCCCGAGCGCCGGCAAGTCGAGCTTGGTCGCAGCGCTCTCGGCAGCGCGTCCCAAAATCGCTGACTACCCGTTCACGACTCTCCACCCCAACCTCGGCGTCGTTCAGGCAGGGGATTCGCGTTACACAATCGCCGACGTTCCCGGTCTCATCGAAGGTGCGAGCGAGGGCAAGGGGCTCGGCCTCGAGTTCTTGCGTCACGTTGAGCGCTGTACCGCGCTACTCCACGTGATTGACTGCGCGACGCTCGAACCCGGTCGTGACCCATTGACCGACCTTGAGATCATCAAACGTGAACTCGCGGCATATCCGGTTCCAGAAGATCAGATTCCTCTTCTCGACCGCCCGCAGCTCATCGTGTTGAACAAAATCGACGTGCCCGATGCGCGTGACCTCGCGGAGATGGTCAAGCCCGACTTTGAGGCGATGGGCTACCGTGTCTTCGAGATCTCGAGCATGTCCCACGAAGGTCTTCGCCCGCTGTCATTCGCACTCGCCGAGATTGTCGAAAAGCATCGTGCCGAGCTGGCGAACGAGCCCGTGATGCCCCGCATCGTGATTCGCCCCCAAGCGGTCGACGAATCCGGCTTTACGGTCACGGTCGAGGGTGGCAGCGCTGGCGTGCTCTATCGCATTCTTGGCGGCAAGCCCGAGCGCTGGGTCCAGCAGACTGATTTCCAGAACGACGAGGCCGTCGGCTATCTGGCCGACCGCTTGGCAAAGATCGGTGTCGAAGAGCAGCTGTTCCGTGCGGGCGCAGTTCCCGGCGCAACAGTCGTCATTGGCAAAGACAACGCAATTGTTTTCGACTGGGAGCCGACGTTGACGTCGACGGCCGAGCTCCTCGTTGGGCCGCGTGGTTCCGACGAGCGACTGAGCGAGAACAGCCGCCGAAACACGAAACAGCGACGTGAGGAATACACCGCCTTGATGGACGCAAAGCGGGAAGCACGTGAAGAACTGGACTCGGAGCGTGTTGCCGGATTATGGATCGAGGACGAGGAGGTCGTCGAGTGAGCATGTCGCGGTCAAGCATCCCGAACGCCGGTCGCATTGTCGTCAAGGTTGGTTCGTCATCAATCAGTGGTGAGAACGCTCATCGCATCGAGAATCTGGTGGATGCCCTGGCAGCGG
>JBFYOK010000023.1:0-7268 GCA_041303845.1 Microbacteriaceae bacterium
GCGACGTCTACACCCGTTGTGTCCGGTGCTCCCGCTGGGTTTGAGAGTTACTACGACCAACCCA
This sequence comes from Microbacteriaceae bacterium, assembly GCA_041303845.1. Lineage (GTDB taxonomy): Bacteria > Actinomycetota > Actinomycetes > Actinomycetales > Microbacteriaceae > RFQD01. The sequence continues at coordinate 65 of JBFYOK010000023.1, forward strand.
TCGTGTGGACCACGTGTGGTAGCCGGCTTCAGTGTGGCAACGTTTCCGCGCCGACTAATTGGGGCGATCCGCAGAGCGCACCCATTCAGCTCGCCCTCATCCGCCATATGGCCTCGGTTCAATCACCCAAAGGGGACCTGTTTATGAACCCGGGTGGCCCCGGAGAGTCAGCGGTCGAATTCGTCAGGGACAACGTTGAGCGTGCAGCGGATTCCACGCTGCGTGAAAACTTCAACATCGTGGGGCTGGATCCTCGGGGCGTGGGTGAATCGACCAACGTCGTCTGTTACACCGACCCGGCAGATCTGGACAACGCTCTCTATGGAATTCCCACCGGGCAACGGGGCACCGACGAGTGGAATGCACAGGCGTCAGAAGCCTCAGCTGCATTCGGGCGAGCCTGTCTTGAGAACACCGGCGACTTGTTGGAATTTGTCGATACGGGCAGTGCTGCCAGAGACATGGACATGGTGCGAGCAGCCATGGGCAACGAAAAGTTGAATTTTCTCGGCTACTCGTATGGCACTTTTCTTGGCGCCACATACGCCAATTTGTTTCCAGATCGAGTCGGCCGCATGGTTCTCGATGGAGCCGTCGATTCGACCGTCTCGCCGTTGATGAGCATGTATGCCCAGACCGTCGCGTTTGAAAGCGCGCTCAACGCGTATCTGGGATGGTGCGTCGAAGATGATGACTGTCCGCTGGGCGCAACGGTGGGGGAGGCCGCCGTGGCGCTTGAGCAACTGTTGGCTGAAACGGATTCAAACCCAATAGAGAACGCGGACGGCCGACTTCTTGGCGCGGACACTCTCGTCACCGGTCTGCTCTGGCCCCTGTATGACGACACTGCCTGGCTGTTTCTCAACGAGATTGTTGCCGCAACGCTCAACGGTGATGCATCGTTCGCTTTCGAATCGGCAGACGGCTACAACGGCAGGAAACCTGACGGCACGTATGACAACTCAACCGACGCATTCATCGCGATCAACTGTGCTGACGCGACACCCAGTGACGAAACGGTGATGTCCAGTTTGCACGAGCAAATCCGAGTTGATGCTCCGATTCTCGGCGCTTACTTGTCGGGCGCCGTCGACGGATGCGCAACGTGGCCCGTTCCGTCACGCGGGTCGCTGGATCCGTTGCGTGCCGAGGGCGCGCCAGATCTGCTTATTCTCGGAACAACGAACGACCCGGCAACACCTTACGAATCGGCCGTTTCTCTTTCGGAGCAGATGGCTACATCACATTTGGTTACGCTCGCTGGGGAAGGGCACACCGCCTACAATCGTGGCGTCGCATGCATTGATGACATCGTCGATTCGTTCTTCCTCGACGGATCTATTCCGGTCGAGGGTGTGGTCTGCTCAGCCTGATTCTGCGAGGGCGAGGAGCTACATCGTGCGTTGATTGAGGCGTGCGACACGTTCTGTCACCCCGATCTCATTGGGGTACGACGCGAGGAGTGCAGAACTCGTTACGACTGCTCCGAATTGAGACGACGCAACATCGTCAGCATCGAGCTCTGTCGCTACTCGCATGGCTTGAAGCATGTGGCGACTTGCTGGAATAAACGGAGCACTTGATGCAGCGATTCGGGCGAGAGTCAGCAAGCCACGGTGGTGCCTATCGAGATGTGCCTGTTCGTGCGCTCCCGCGGACAGAAGTTGATCGCATGTAAGCGCGTTCTCGAGGCCAGAAGAGAACACCACACGCCCATGACTCGGAAAGGCTCCAATGAACGGAGTAGCCGAATGGATTCGTATCGACTTCACCGAGCCGAGAAGCACAGGCTCACCTGATTCGACGAGAGTCAAGGTCTCTCGTCGGGAATCACGTTCTTCGGCGCGCAGGTCACCGACCGTGGCGCCAACCCGAAACGCGAGAATTCCAATTGCCCCCACTGAGGACCAGCCAAGAATCGTTTCGATTATGGCGGCGTCGACGGAGTGTCCCGCTTCGTGCTCAACGTGATGAATGAGCGCTGGACCAACCATGAGCATTAATCCGGTTGCCGTGAGACCAGCACCGGCCACGAGAGCCACTACCCAGGCAATCATGATTGTCATCGGATATTTGCTCACGAGACGAGGTCTGGCCAGCGCCACTGGCGCAATGAGTGTCAGGCTGGTGCCACATGCCAGCATCACAAGTCCGACAAGTGATGTAGTCACGAGCCGTCTATTGCCCGGCGCAAGAATTCCCTGTCGGATTCTGACAACGCACCGGCAAATCGCAGGAGTGCGAGGGTTCTGTCCGGTGTCGATTCGAGGGCGTTTGCCATTGTGGTCGCGACGTCTTCGTCCCGCGTGCGGGTTGTCGAAAAAACGTGACTTTGGCCCGGGAGCGAGGTTCGAGTGACCAATTCCTTGCGCCTCAAGCGATCGAGGACGGTGATGACGGTCGTGATGGCGGGTTGGGCGTCGACAAAGCTGCCCCGTACTTCTTGCGCGGTTAATCCTTGGGGTGAATCCCACAGGATGGACATTATTGCGGCCTCGAGTTCGCCACGATTTCGAGTTTCCGTCATGCGAAAATCCTGTCTTTGATTCTGACGATAGTTGTACTTCTACAAATTGTAGAATATCGTCGCAGATGTACTACAACAAGTAGAATCAACCTAGTAGAAAGCTGGCAAGTAATGAATATGAAGATTCGAACCGCGGGCGCAGCTTTAGCGCTCACAGCACTGATGGTCGGTCTCAATGGATGTGCAGCCGCAAGTGAATCATCAGGCTCGTCTGTGAGTTCGTCCACTCAGACAATGGCCTCCTCTGTGACAATCACAGACTCGTGGTTCCGTGCGGTCGACGATGTCACGGGCGGTATGGCGATGACCGGTTTCTTCATGTTGGTCACGAACAACTCGGACAAGGACGTCACGATTGTCGGCGGATCTGTAGCTGACGACGTGTCCGCCGAGCCTCTCGAAGCGCACGAAGTCGTTGAAGACGCGACTGGCGCAATGGTGATGCAGGAGGTTTCAGGTGGCATCACGATTCCAGCGGGCGGTTCTGTTGAGCTCATGCCTGGTGGCTATCACATCATGCTCATGTCTTTGCTGAAGCCAATCCTTGCCGGTGAAGACTTGATGATCACTGTCGATTTCGCCGACGGTTCGACCGCAGACGTCACGGGTCTGGGGTACACCATCGAGAATGGCATCGAGAAATACGTTCCTGAATCGAGCATGTAATTGACTGACGGGCATCTGAGTCGGCGACGGTTCCTCGCTGGTGCGGGGGCAATCGCCGGCTCGGTTGCCCTCGGTGGGGCGGCCGGCGCAACTATCTCTCGCGTCGCTGACGAGTCTTCACGAAACGTCACTGGACAAAACGGCACCAATAATCACAACGCGACCTTCGGGTCACGAGAACCCTTCTACGGTGCGCACCAGTCCGGAGTAGCTACTGCGACGCAGGCCGTTGGGGCATTTGCGGGCTTCACACTCCTGCCTGGATTCGACGTAGATGCGGCGCGCCGGATGCTCCGTGTCATCACAGAATCTTCCGCAAAGCTCACTGCGGGTGAACCCCCCGTTTCTGACAATGATCCTGAGCTGGCGACCGGACCGGCTCGCCTCACCGTGACAGTGGGGCTCGGGCCGGGCTTCTTCTCGGCCACGGCCTTGGAGAGCAAGATTCCGCGTGGGTTCCGGGTCATTCCTCCGTACGACATAGATCGACTGATGCCCGAGTGGACGGGAGGAGATCTTCTTCTCCAGATTGGTTCGGACGACTCACTCGTGCTGGCGCATGCTATTCGTCACCTGACTCGGAGCATCCGTTCGTTCGCGACACCATCATGGGTGCAACGTGGCTTCACTCGCGCGTCGGGAATGGGTAATCCGGCGGAAACACCACGGAACCTCATGGGGCAAGTTGACGGGACTGCGAATCCTCGCAACGAACTCGATTTTTCAACGCAAGTCTGGGCACCAGCGGAATCGGGATGGTTCGAAGGGGGCACGATGTTGGTGCTCCGCCGCATCGCCATGACACTCGATACGTGGGATTCGCTCGAAGTTTCTGGTAAGGAAATGGCGATTGGTCGACGGCTTTCAAATGGTGCGCCCTTGACGGGGTCACAAGAATTCGACGTACCGGACTTGGGCGCTGTGGGGTCGAATGGATTGCCTGTCATTCCACCTTTTGCACATATTCGCAGGGCGCGCGAAGGTGCTGCCGGCCCGCCTTTCCTCCGTCGATCCCTGAACTATGACGACGGGATTAATGCGAAAGGAGAAACATCTGCCGGGCTCATCTTTGCCGCATATGCCGCCGACATTGAACGTCAGTACATTCCTGTCCAAAATGCACTGGCAAAACAGGACCTACTGAATAAGTGGACGATCCCTGTGGGATCGGCTGTTTTTGTAATCCCACCCGGCTGTTCTGAAGGTGGGTTTATCGGCGATACGCTTCTGACCTAAGCGCAAACGAAAGAGAGATTAACCAAGATGTCGCACACGTATGGACGCATTGTGCGAACGGCGCTGTTAACTCTCGCCTTTCTTGCATTCACTGTCACGGTATTCGCCTCTCCCGCCCGTGCACATAGTGACCTTCTGTCATCGGACCCGGAGAGTGGTCTAACCCTTGCCGACGTTTCGACTGTCACTCTGACCTTCGTTGATGAAATCGTCCCGGAGTACACGACTCTCAGCTTGATTGATGCAAATGGAAACGTTTTTGCATTGCAACAGCCGATGTTCGATGCCAGGAACACACAACTCACGGTTGACATCGAGTCAGGCTCTCTTCCGGACGGCAACTATCTCGTCGGCTATTACATCGTGTCGATTGATGGCCACCCCATCGAGGGATCTATCGAGTTCGCTATCGCTGAATCCCCAGTCGGGCCCTCGGTACCGGCTGCGATGCCCTCGGATGACACGGTCCCTGATCCCGAACCATCGGATGATCCAACGGTCGTACCGCTCGCCGTCGAAGCCCGCTCAAGCGGCGCGTCCGACGACGGACTCGCCTGGGTGTGGATTGGAACGGGTATTGCATCGGTCGGCGTACTCGCGGCCGTCTCAACCGTGCTTCTGGTCGCGATTCGTCGTCGCCGCGACACGACTAACTGAGGTCGGATACGCCCGTTTCGCGCGACCCGCGTACCTGCACTAAAGTGAATGACTGTGCCGGTTCGCCCGGCGCAGGCCGCCTTAGCTCAGTCGGTAGAGCGATTCACTCGTAATGAATAGGTCGCGAGTTCGATTCTCGCAGGCGGCCCCAATTCTTGGTCATCGTTGGCTATCGCGCTTGGCGTCTTCGCGTCTCAATGAGCACGTCAATGAGGTCATCTGGGAGCAGGCGATCAACCGGGAATCTGAGCGTCCCCTTGTCCCAGTCGTAGCCGTCCAGCAAGTGAGCGTGGGCAGGGTTGCCAGCTATTTCAGGAATCACTTGGCCACTGTGTGGGAACCACGACAGGTGATTGGTGAACGCCGCGAATCCCACGAGTACGTACTTGCCTTCGCGAAACCCGGGCATGCCATAAGAAATGCACTGCTCAGCCTCGGGAATGCGGGTGAGGATGCGCTCGCGCAAGGACTGCAGGGCATCCCGTTTCGCTGGCTCAAGTGCTGCGAGGAACTCGTCGATTTCTTCTGCGCTCATGAGCGAAAAGCCTACTTCGACGCGCACCTAGAGTTAACGCGTGAGGTGGGACTGGATTCGTCGTCGCGAGGGAATCGCGGTCAGCGTCATTGCGGGCTCTCTGGTCGTCGGCTTCACCGTGGGCGCACTCAGTACCGGCACCACGCTGGCGGCGGTCCCCACGCAGAGCCCAACACCATACGTTCGTGCGCTTCCCACAAACAGCCCAGCTCCGATTGCAATCCGCAGCTGTTCCATTGAGGGCCTGTCGACTGACACGCGGCTCGGCGAGATGCACGCGCGCGTCATGAACGCATCAACTGGAGAGATATTGCTCGACCGTGACGGAGCTTCACCGAACCGAACGGCAAGTGTTATGAAGGTTGTCACGAGTGCTGCAGCACTCGCCGTGCTTGGACCGGATCATCGCTTTACAACCCGAGTGGTCAGGGGCGAAGAACCCGGTTCTGTGGTTCTGATCGGCGGGGGAGACCCGACGCTCACGGACCTGCCCTCGGGATCGAACACCATCTTCGGTTCGGTAGCCCATCTCGACGACTTGGCAGCACAGACGCGTGCGGCGTGGGATGCCGACCCGGAAACTGCGGGAACGCCCATCACGTCACTCGTTGTCGATGTCAGTCGTTATTCGGGTCCGGACTGGAATCCAACCTGGAACTACAAGGAACTCGGCGACGGTACAACGAGCAAAGTGGCGGCGCTCATGGTGAATACCGGTCGCGCCGATGCCAACGCCAACACGTCGCCGCGCGATGAAGACCCGGTGGGTCGAGCAGCCTCCGCGTTCGCGGATCTTCTTGGCGGCGCATCCGTCACGCTTGGCGTGGCCGCGGCGAACGCGCCAACGCTTGCAGAAGTTGCGTCACCAACGATTGGCGAGATGCTCCCTCAGATTTTGCTCTTCAGCGACAACACGGCGGCGGATGCTCTCGCCTTCGAGACCGCAATCGCAACCGGTTCGGGTAACAGTTTCGAGGCACTCGCGACCGCGTTCCCGCAAGCGCTCGCCGAGTACGGACTCGACACCGCCGGAATGGTCGTCGTTGACGGCTCAGGGCTGAGTGACAGCAATGCCGTGAGCCCGGCGTTCATGACGCAACTCTTTGCCAAGATTTACGCTCGCGAGGCAAACCTCGGTCTGATTCTCGACAATCTGCCTGTTTCGCGAGAGAAGGGATCCCTCGCCTATTCCGACCGATTCGTGGGCGACAACGCCGTCGTTGCCGGCCGGGTCTGGGCAAAGACGGGGTGGATTGATTCCGGCTATACGCTCGGCGGGATTGTTCTCGCCGCCGATGAAACCCCTCTGACATTTGCAATTTATGCACTTGGTAATGTCACGTCATCAGCGAAACAAGCCATCGACAACTGGGTCGTCGGGGTTTACGCCTGTGGCAACAAACTCTCCAACTTCTGAGATTGTGAACTGGTTGTCTGCGACCTCTAACATCGACTCATGACAAAAATCAAACCTGATTGGAATCCACGTCGTTGGGTTCGAGTCCTCGTTCCTGCCGCTCTGATTATTGTGTGGTTCGCCATCGCCGGTCTTGGCGGGCCGACCTTCGGCAAGATTTCTGAGG
>JBFYOK010000024.1:0-5530 GCA_041303845.1 Microbacteriaceae bacterium
GTCGTGATGATCGGGATGAGCGTCCTGCTCGTCGCAACGAGCGTGATGACCGTCCGGCACGCGCGGAACGCACAGACCGCCCTCGCTTCGACCGTAATGAGCGCCCAGCACGTCGTGACGATCGTGATGACCGTCCGACACGTGGCGCTCGCCCGGATCGCCCGGTTCGCGCTGGACGCGACGATCGTGGCGACCGCCCTGAACGACGTGATTCGTCGTTCTACCCTGACAAGTCCAACAAGCCCATGTTCTCTCCAGAAGACGACGTCGTACTCGAGCGCCTAGAGGCTCAATCCACGCTCGCCATCGATGTTGAAGGTGTGTCGTTCGGTGACCTGGGTCTGGGCGGCAATATTTGTCGCGCACTTGAAGAGCTCGGTGCATCCGCGCCTTTCCCCATTCAGGCCGCCACCATTCCCGAGGTGCTCGCAGGTCGCGATGTTCTCGGTCGGGGTCGCACTGGGTCTGGAAAGACCATCGCTTTCGGCGCACCGCTGGTAGAGCGTCTGATGGAGAACAACGGTGGCAAGGACCGCAAGATGGGACGCTCACCGCGGGCCTTGATCATGGCGCCAACGCGTGAGCTCGCTCTTCAGATTGACCGCACTGTGCAGCCGATTGCTCGCTCAGTCGGGCTCTTCACCACCCAGATCTACGGTGGCGTTCCTCAAGGTCGTCAGGTCACAGCTCTGCGACGCGGCGTCGACATCATCATCGCGACACCCGGTCGCCTTGAGGATCTCGTCGAGCAGCGTCACATCGACCTCTCGAAGATTCAGATTGTCGTTCTCGATGAAGCAGACCACATGTGCGACTTGGGCTTCCTCGAGCCCGTGCAGCGCATCCTTCGCTCGGTCGCACCTGATGCTCAGCACTTGCTGTTCTCAGCTACTCTCGACCGCGGTGTTGCCGCGATTATCGACGAGTTCTTGGAGAACCCGTCGGTGCATGAGGTTGCCGGTGAAGATCAGGCAAGCTCGACCATCGATCACCGCGTGTTCGTTGTCGATCACAAGGACAAGCCCGACGTCATTCGCGAGCTGTGCGAGCGCAATGGCAAGACTCTGGTCTTTACGCGCACCCGCGCTTTTGCTGAGATGCTTGCCGATCAGCTCGATGATGCCGGGATTCCGGCCACCAGCTTGCATGGGGACCTCAACCAGAACCGCCGGACGCGCAACCTGCAGATGCTCACGAGCGGACGCGTAGATGTGCTGGTGGCGACTGATGTTGCGGCTCGAGGTATTCACGTCGATGACGTCGACCTAGTGATTCAGGCCGATGCGCCTGACGAGTACAAGACGTACTTGCACCGCGCGGGCCGTACCGGTCGCGCTGGTCGTGCGGGGACAGTCGTCACGATTGTGCCGAAGACGCGTCAGCGTCGCATGACGGAGCTGCTGGACCGTGCCGACATCGAGGCTGACCTGGTGTTTGTGCGCCCGGGCGATGACGTCATTTCTGAGGTTGCTGACGCCAACGTCAACTAGCTAATCGAGGGCGAGAAACGCCGCGGCGGCAATTGCCAAGATGAGACCGATGGCTTGAATGGGCGCAACGCGCTCCTTCAAGACCACGGCGGCCAGGATGATTGTGCCTGCTGGGTACATCGCCGTAAGAACCGACATGACGCTCAGATCCCCAATCTGAATGCCGAGGAGCAACAGGGCGTTACCTGTGCCATCTACGAGACCGCAAAGAATCGCGAGTTTGAGTCCGGCGCGCCAGCCCGACGACGCCGCCGGCTTCGACTCGACGGTGGCAGTGGCGAGCCGTTCCTCAGCCTGCCGGCGACGGACCGAGCGAACCCACATCGTGATCAGAATGACCGATCCCATGATTAACGCACTCACGATGCGATTTGAGACCAAGGGAGCGAGCCCCGCGTCAGCGGGTGCTTGGTCAATCAATATGAGGAACGCACCGATGAGGATCCCCGCCCCAATGGCCATCATCAAACTCTTGAGGGTGGGTCTCACGGCGTTCTTCTCGGGGATGAATCCGACCAAGACAACGGCCACGAGACCGATCCCGATACCGACGTAACCCATCACACCAATGGCTTCACCGCCAAGAATCGCCCACATCACCGGGAAAACTGCGGAAACAAAGGCACCGAGTGGGGACAGAATGCTCATCGGGCCAATGGCGAGACTCGCATAGAGCAACATGATTGCGCTTGATCCGACGACTCCTGCCATCGCTCCCCAAAACAGAGCCTCGGGCGTGAAGATGCTCGGGATGATGGCACACCCCACGACCGAAACGCCGAAGCCGACAAGAGCTGCGATGAAGGTCACCTTGATTGCGCTCATGCTTTTGGAGGCGAGACCTCCAATGAAGTCACTTGCACCGAAAACAATCGCTCCGACGAATCCGAGAATGACGGCAGGCATGCTCACAGCTTAGGGACAGTCGGCGTTGAGAGTTCCGACGTGGCGACAACCGGGTTTGGTTCTTAGACTTGAGACATGACCATCACTGAGATTCACGACATCGAGGCAACCGAACTCGATGAGGGCCCGCGACACATCGACGTTGCCGCACTCGGCGAGTATCTCCTCGGGCGTTGGGCTGACATCCGAAAGGATGCCCGCGCGTTCATTCGCGACCCCGACATGCAGGGCCAGACCGGCTTGTCGGTTGCGGACCATCGTGCACGTGTGTTTGCCCAATTGCAAAAGTTGGCTGACCACGGAGTGGTTCACCGCGCGTTCCCTGTTTCAGTCGGTGGCTTTGAAGACCACGGCGGGCATCTCGCGGCCTTCGAGGAACTCGTTGCCGCTGATCCGTCGATGCAAATCAAGGCCGGTGTGCAGTGGGGTCTTTTCGCTTCGGCAATTCAGCATCTCGGAACAGCTGAGCATCACACACGTTGGTTGCCCGATGCCCTGAACCTTCGCCTCCCGGGCATCTACGCGATGACAGAGACCGGTCACGGATCTGACGTGGCCAACATCGCGACGACAGCGACTTTTGATGACGCGACTGAAGAGTGGGTCATCCACACGCCCTTCCGTGGGGCGTGGAAGGACTACCTCGGAAACGCTGCGGTGCACGGCAAGGCCGCGGTGGTCTTCGCCCAGCTCATCACAAAGAACGTGAACCACGGCGTGCACGCGTTCTTCGTGCCGATTCGAAACGACGACGGTGACTTCATGCCCGGCATCGGCGGCAATGACGACGGCGTCAAGGGCGGACTCAACGGCATCGACAACGGTCGCCTGCACTTTGACCACGTCCGCGTGCCACGAACAAACTTGCTGAATCGCTACGGTGAAGTTTCAGCCGATGGCACCTATACGTCGCCTATTGCAAGCCCAGGTCGCCGGTTCTTCACCATGTTGGGCACCCTCGTGCAGGGTCGGGTCTCGCTCGACGGCGCGAGTGTGAATGCCATCAAGATTGCTCTTCAGATTGCTGTCACGTATGGAAACCAGCGCCGCCAATTCGATGCCCCGGCGGGAGGCGAGCAAGTGTTGCTTGACTATCAGCGGCACCAGCGCCGACTGATCCCGCTAATCGCCAGCGCCTATGCCGCAACATTTGCTCATGGCGAATTGCTCGAAAAGTTTGACGCCGTCTTCGGTGGCACGCACGACACGGATGAGCACCGCCAAGACCTCGAAACTCTGGCCGCTGCGCTCAAGCCATTGTCGACGTGGCAAGCTCTCGACACGATTCAAGAGTGTCGTGAGGCCTGTGGCGGGCAAGGGTTCCTCGCGGAAAACCGACTCGTTGGACTCCGAGCCGATCTCGACATCTATGCCACTTTCGAGGGCGACAACAATGTGCTTTTGCAACTTGTTGCGAAGCGTCTCTTGACCGACCTCGGCGTCAAGCTCAGCAAGGCCGATCGAGCGACGCTCGTGAAGTTCGTAGTGGGCAAGGCAGCGGACCGCACGCTCTCGAACTCCGGGCTTAGACGCCTCTCGCAGGACATTCACGACTTGGGTTCAACTGCTCGGGCCGTTGGACAGCTTCGTGACGAGGACACTCAGCGGCACCTCTTGACGGATCGTGTCGAGTCAATGGTCACTGATCTCGCCGAAGAGCTGCGCGCGGCCAAGAAGTCGGGAACTCTCGTCGAAACGACGGCGGCTCGCCAAACCGCGCTGATTGACGCTGCTATTGCCCACGCGGAGTTATTGCAATGGGAAGCCTTCACCGACGCTCTGGACGGAGTCTCAGACTCTGACACGCGTGAAGTTCTCACGTGGGTTCGCAACCTGTTCGGTTTGGGGCTGGTCGAAAAGCACATGGCGTGGTACCTGCTGAACGGGCGGCTTTCCGCCGCACGTGGTCATGCTCTAACCGCGTACGTCGATCGCCTCATCACGCGACTTCGGACTCACGCCCAAGATCTCGTCGACGCCTTTGGCTATGGCCCGGAGCACCTCCGTGCCCGCATCGCCTCGGGTGAAGAGCAAGTTCGCCAAGACGAAGCTCGCGCCTATTTTGGGCAGCTCCGAGACGCTGGTCTGGAGCCGGAGCACGAGAAGAAGGCTTAGGCCTTCTTCTTCGACGCTTTCGCAGGCTTAGTAGCAGCGGGCACGGATTTCTCGCCAAGTCGCAACGTGGACAGGAATCCGAGCACGAGGAATCCAGCGGCAGCAAAGGCCGAGTAGCGGGTTCCATCACTGATTGCTTCCTTGGCGGCTACCGCTGCGTCGGCGGTAGCCGGGTTCGCCTCGAGTCCGATGATTGCTCCACCCGCAGAGTCGACGACCTGAGAGACGACCGTGGTTACGGTGTCGCTAGGTAAGCCCTGGTCCGACAGCGTGTTCGTGAGTTGAACTTGAACCGAGGTAAACAGGATCGTTCCGAGCACGGCGATGCCGAGGGCGGAACCAAGCTGGCGTGACGTGCTCTGAGTTCCCGAAGCCTGACCTGACTCGGCTACGGGGACATCCTTCAAAACCACACCGGTCAGTTGCGCGGTCGCGAGTCCAACACCAATTCCATAGACGAACAGGAATGGAGTGACCTCGGCCCAGCCGCTGGTTGGGGTGATTGCGAAAGCGACGCCGGTCACACCGACAATCTCAAGCACGATGCCGATTCGCACCATGTTGGTGGCGCTGAGTCGGCCATTCAAACCACCCGCCACGCCGCTGGCGAGGAACGCACCTGCCGCGAGGGCGAGGAGGACAAAGCCGGTGCTCAATGCGTTGTAACCCACAACGAACTGCAACCACAGCGGCAACGACAGGATGAGCCCGAACTCGCCGAGAGAAATAATCATGGCCGCGATGTTTCCGTTTCGGAAACTCTCAAGCTTAAAGAGGTCGAAAGCAATCAAGGTCGACTTACCGGCGCGCATGCGACGACGACCACCCACAATGAACCAGACAGAAGAGATGATGAACAACGCGAAACAGAATGGAATGACCGAGATTTCTAGTGGCCATACCCAATCTCCAATCGCGAAGGCCTGGTTGACGGTCCACCAGCCGTAGCTGCGGCCCTCAATGAGACCGAAGACAAGAGTGGACATTGCCACGACGGAGAGCGCGGCGCCGCCCCAGTC
>JBFYOK010000025.1:0-3261 GCA_041303845.1 Microbacteriaceae bacterium
GCCGGAATGCGCGCATCGGCAGGCATGCTCCCCGATTCGTCATCGCTACTCAAGATGTCCTTCAGGTGCACGTAGCCGTCGATCTCACCCGCTTCGTCGAGGATGACGTAACGCGAAAAGCCGTGTTTGGCGACGACCTGTTCGAGGTCAGCCACCGTTGATTCAATCGTCAAGGTGACCAGACGCTCGAGTGGAAGCGCGATGTCGCGTGCCTTCTTGGTTGTGAACTCGAACGCAGCGGAGAGCGCTCCTGTGGAGTCTTCCAGCGTGCCCTCTGCCGTCGAATGCTCGACGATATTCGCAACCTCCTCGAGTGTGAAGGTGCTCGCGGCTTCGTCGCGCGGTTCAACGCGGAAGAGTCGAAGAACACCATTCGCAATCTCGTTCATGACGAAAATGACCGGACGCGCAACGCGGGCGACAAAAACAATGGGGCCAGCGAGAAGGAGCACGGCGCGATCCGGAACCGAGAACGACGCGTTCTTCGGCACCATCTCACCCAAAACCACGTGCAAGAAGGTCACGATGACGAGGGCAACGCCGAAGCTAATCGCCGACACTGCCTCCTCAGAGAGAGGAACGCCGTGAAGCCAATCCTCCAAGAGGTAGTGAATGGCCGGTTCTGACACATTAAGGATCAACAGCGAGCACACGGTGATGCCCAGCTGGCACGTCGCCAGAATCAGGCTCACGTGTTCCATCGCCCAGAGTGCAGTCTTTGCGCTGCGGCGGCCCTTGTCGGCAAGTGGCTCGATTTGTGATCGTCGAGCGGCGACAACCGCGAATTCCGAGGCGACAAAGAAGGCGTTGGCCGCGAGCAAAACCCACAGCCACAACAGTCCGGAGTAATCAGTCATTACTTGTCACCGCCCGCGTTTTCGTCTTGATCGACCGGTGTTGGCGTGAAGCGAATCCGGTCGATTCGTCGGCCCTCCATTCGGACAACCGCAAGGGTGCCCTCGGTGGTAGTGACCTCGTCGCCGACCTTGGGAACGACGCCGAGCTCACTCATCACGAAGCCCGCAACAGTTTCATAAGGCCCCTCATCGGGAATCTCGAGCCCGATGCGCTCCTTCACCTCATCTGGCCGCAGCACGCCGGGGAATGTCACGACACCGCGCGCACTCACAATTCCGACGCGGGATTTGTCGTGCTCGTCACTCACTTCGCCGACGAGTTCTTCAACGAGGTCCTCGAGTGTCGCGATTCCCGCCGTGCCGCCGTACTCGTCGACCACGATGGCAAGTTGATACCCGCGGCCGCGGAGTTCTGTCATGAGCGCATCCAGCTGCATCGTTTCGGGCACGCGCAATGGTTCGCTCATCATGAGTGCCGAAACCGGCACCTCATCGCGTTTGTCACGAGGCAAGGCAAGTGCGTACTTCACGTGCACAATGCCGACAACGTCGTCGAGCGTCTCGTCAATTACTGGGAACCGAGAGAAGCCCGTCGTTCGCGACAGCTCGAGCACCGCGCGCGTCGGGTCGCTGGCATTCAGAGCAGCCATTCGAGGACGAGGCGTCATGACATCGGATGCGGTCAATTCGTTGAATGCAAGTGTGCGATTGAGCAACGTGGCCGTGTCTTCTTCGAGCATGCCTGCCCGCGCCGAACGGCGAACGAGACTGGCGAGCTCATCTGCGGATCTGGCCGCGGACAGCTCTTCCTTCGGTTCGATGCCGACAGCGCGCAAGATCTTGTTTGCACTCGAGTTCAAGGCCCATACCACTGGCCGGAAAAGCGTTGTGAAGCCCATCTGAAGAGGCATAACGAGCTTGGCTGTGCGCAGCGGAATCGCGAGCGCGAAATTCTTCGGGATCAGCTCGCCGATAATCATGGAAAGCACGGTGGCAAAGGTGACCGCGACCACGGTGGCGAGGGTGTGGATGCTCTCGGCCGACCAGTTCACTCCCTCGAACCACGGCGTCATGATGGTAACGACCGCGGGCTCCATGATGAAGCCGGTGAGAAGTGTCGTCAGCGTGATACCCAACTGAGCGCTGGAGAGATGAGTCGACGTCCGTCGCAATCCGCGGATGACCAACCCAAGGCCACGTTCACCTTTGGATGCCCGCGACTCGAGGTCGGAGCGATCGAGGTTGACCATGGCGAACTCGGCAGCAACGAAAACACCGGTGCCAAGGACCAACAAAAGTCCCACACCGAACATGATCCACTCGCCGCTCATCGTGCTGACTGTAGCAGAGTGCTGTGTCGCAAACGCTGAGAGCGAATACGGAATAGGCTTTGATGCGGTGCGTTCCCGCCATACGGCTGCGAACGCATCGTGCCAACGCAAAGAACTCTACGAGAGAGAGCTAGTCACGTGTCGGAGCAGTCGCAGTCCGAGTCCGGTGCCGAAGAATTCGGTGCGAACGAGTGGTTAGTCGAAGAACTCTATGAGAAGTTCATCGTCGACAAGACCACGGTTGATGAGACCTGGTGGCCCACCCTCGAGAAGTACGCCGTCTATGTTGCGAACAAGAAGGCAACTGCGACGCAGAAGGTCGTTCCGACTGCGTCACCTGCTCCTCCTGTAGCTGCGCCGGCCGCAGCACCGACCTCCCCAGCTGACGCCGCGCCTGACGCCGCGCCTGTCGCCGCCCCGAGCGACCCGAACGCACAGCCTGTGGCTCGCACAACATCTCGGCCGGCACAGACGGCACCGATTCCTGCAGACGCCCGCGTGATCGGTAACACGTTCTCGGCAGCCGAGTCAGAGGTGCAAGACACCGTGACCGCGCTGAAGGGTCTGTCAAAGACGCTGGCCGCCAACATGGATGCGTCGCTCACTGTGCCGACTGCGACGAGCGTTCGCGCACTCCCGGCCAAGTTGATGATCGATAACCGAATCGTGATCAACAACCACCTCTCGCGCACGCGCGGGGGCAAGGTCTCGTTCACGCACCTCATCGGCTGGGCGCTCGTGCAGGCACTCAAGGAATTCCCGAGTCAGAACGTGTTCTATGACGAGATTGACGGCAAGCCGTCGATGGTCGCACCGGCGCACGTCACGCTCGGCATTGCCATCGACCTGCCGAAGCCCGATGGAACGCGCGCCCTCATGGTGCCGGGAATCAAGCGCGCCGACACAATGCGCTTTGACGAGTTCCTCGTCGCGTACGAAGACCTTGTGGGCAAGGCGCGCAACGGCAAGCTTGCCGCCGAGGACTTCCAAGGCATCACGATGTCTCTGACCAATCCCGGTGGAATCGGAACCGTTCACTCGGTTCCCCGGCTGATGAAGGGTCAAGGCTGCAT
>JBFYOK010000026.1:0-3066 GCA_041303845.1 Microbacteriaceae bacterium
AATCGTACATCTCGCTCGTCTCTCAAATCGACGAACTCGGCCTTGCGTACTTGCACGTTCTGCGCCGCCGTTCGACACCACTTCACCAGCAACTCCACGATCTGTGGACGACCACGTTCATTCTGAACACCGGATACCAGGGCTCATCTGAATTCGAAGACCTCAACGAGATCGTCGCCAGCGGCGAATCGGATCTCGTTAGTGTCGGTCGCCTGTTCATCTCGAACCCCGACCTCGTCAATCGGTGGGAAAAGGGACTTCCTCTTGCCGAATGGGATGAAAGCACGTTCTTTGGCGGCGACGCACGCGGCCTCACCGACTATCCAGCTGCAACCTAAGGAAAGGCAAACATCATGTCGGAGTTCAAGGGAAAAGTTGTTGTTGTCACGGGTGCCGGTTCTGGCATCGGGGCTGCGTGTTGTGACCACTTCAGACAAGAAGGCGCGACCGTCATCGAATGGGACCTTCGCCCCACCGATGCCTCAAGCCCTGCCGTGGATGTGTCGGACTGGAAATCAGTCGAGTCAGCCGCACAAGCCGTAGCCAAGGAACACGGCCACATCGACGCACTGATTAACTGCGCGGGAGTCATCACCGCGAACCTGCCAGCACAAGATGTCGACCCGGGGGATTACCGTCGCAACTTCGACGTTAACCTGATGGGTATCGTTCACACCACGAAGGCTCTCTACAGCCTCCTGGCCGCATCGAAAGATGGAGCCATCGTGAACGTCGCCAGCCAGGCTGCGCTCGTGTCGTTGCCATGGCAGACGGCCTACTCCGCATCGAAAGGTGCTGTGACCGCACTGACCCGTGCTCTCGCCATCGACTGGGCAAGCCAGGGGATTCGCGTCAACGCCGTGTGCCCGGGCTTCACCGCAACTCCGATGGCAATGGGTCAGATGACTCCGGAACTCGATGCTGCTGTATCTCGTCGCGTGCCACTGGGCCGCATCTTCCAGCCGGTTGAGATTGCCAACGCCATCGGCTTCCTCGCTGGTCACCGCGCATCTGCCATCACGGGAGTAATCCTTCCCGTTGACGGTGGTTGGACCGCAGGTGAGCCCGCACTCCCTATGTAGGGGTCACGCGCTGAAAGATCATCCACTGTGTAAATGAGACCCGCGGAGGGCTGACGTGAAATTCGCCAACAAGATTGCCTATGTAACCGGAGCGAGTTCCGGAATTGGTCGCGGTGCCGCGCTCCGCCTCGCACGTGAAGGCGCCAAGGTCGTCTTCATGGGGCGGAACCGTGCAGACCTCGACTCGGCCGTGGCCGAAGGTGGCGCCAAATGCGCTGCTGTCGAGATGGACGTGTCGAATGCTAGCTCGGTCAACGAGCTGTTGCCCGGTGTCATTGCGGAGCACGGAACTCCCGACATCGTCGTTCACGCGGCGGGAATCACGGTTCTTGGCGCGCTGGATGAACTGACCGAAGCCGACTGGGACCGCCAGATGGACACGAACCTCAAGAGCATCTACCTGCTGAATCGGCACTTTTGGCCGGCCATGACCAAGTCCGGCGGATCCATCGTGCTGGTTGCGTCGACGGCGAGCTTTGCCGCGTTCCCGCAGGACGCGGCTTACGTTGCTTCAAAGGGCGCTGTGCTGGCTCTGACCAAGGCGATGGCTCTCGACGGGGCGCCTGTCGGAATCCGCGTTAACGCTGTGTGTCCCGGGTTCATCTTGACCCCGAACCTTCAGGGTTACTTCGACGGCCAGGCCGACCCCGACGCCGCCAAGCAGGGGGCAGCCCAGGCTGCACCGCTCAACCGAATGGGCACACCAGATGACATCGCGGCGTCTGTGGCGTTCTTGTCGAGTGATGACGCGTCGTTCATCACCGGCACATCGATTTTGATTGATGGCGGGCTGATGGCCCGCGTTCCGTTCTAGCGGTTTCGCAGATCGGGTTGTTCGCGCAGGTCTTCAATGATGCGCGTGATTGATCGAACCTGGAAGCTCTCAATCAGGTCGTCCGGGTATCCAGCGGAGGTTGGCGTTTCGACGTGAATGTTGTCCTCGAATCGCACTTCGCGGATGATCTGCTCATCCTCTTGGCCGAGTTCGAGGCGGTCGGCGACGGCGACAATGACCTCGCGGCCCATGTTGCGGTAGCGCTCAACGCCCGCCTTGTTCGTCACCGTTCCGTGACCGGGAACGAGGTGTTCGAAGTCATACGTCTCGACGATGTCGAGCGCATCGAACCAGTCGTAGACGTGGGAGTCCTGGAAAGACGGAAGCCCGGCTTCGCAGACCACGTCTCCGGTGAAAATGATTCCGTCTTCGGGGAAGTAGGTCAGCACGTTGTTCGCCGTGTGTCCGCGAAGTGCACGAAGCTCCAGCACCACGTCGCCCAGGTTTAGCTTCATCGTGCTCTCGACCAAAATGCTGGCCAAGCGAACGGTGTAGCCCTCGAGCAAGCGAGAGTTACCGGGATCGAGGCGCTCAAGCAGGTCAAGCAAGTACTGCATCGTTGGCGGATCCGTTTCGAGACGCTGCCGTGTGCCTGCGTGGGCAATGATGGCGCCGGGCAGGAAGCGGTTGCCAATCGTGTGGTCCGGGTGGTGGTCCGAGTTGATCAGAAACCGAACGTCTCCGAGGCTCTTTGCGAAGTGGCCCCAGGCAAGAGCGTCACTCGGCAGGTGTGGCGCGTCGATGAGGGCAACACCCTCCGTGCCGACAACGGCAGACTGGTTGCTTCCGTAGTGTTCCGTTTCAACGACAACACGTGGCGAAATCCACTGATGAGCCATGGGCCTAACTTTCCTGTTTTGGCATTCCTGCGCCACCGAGGAATCCGAACAGATTCTCTAGGCGCAGAGGTGCAAAGACTTCTATGAACACGGCTTCGCCGGCAATGCTCTCGCCGGAGTGGTGGGCGCTGCGCGGAACGACGGTGACGTCTCCCTCGCGAAGGTGGAGCTGCTCGCCGTTGATGGTGAACTTGATTTCGCCCTCGAGCATGATGATGACCTGCTCGGCGTCTTCATGCGTGTGATCTGGCAACGACGTGGGGTGAACCCAGCGAATGCGGTTGATGCCCATCTCTTTGCCGGCAACGGC
>JBFYOK010000027.1:0-19267 GCA_041303845.1 Microbacteriaceae bacterium
ACTCGGGGCGCACCTTCTGGCCTACGAAGTCGCGGTAAAAGAGCGTGACAGCACCGGATGGTCGGGCGTGCGTCGCAGCAACAAACTGCCCGTCGGGGTCGGGCACCCACAGCACGACGTCGGCAACGGCCAAGTCGGCGAGCAACTGCCAATCCCGCAGAAGCATGGTGAACCATTCGACATCGAACGGGGATGCCCCACGCTCTTCGAGAAGGTCACCAAGAACTGACATGTCTCTAGCCTAGGAGTCGTAAGCCCCTGATTCTCTCGCGCAAACTTGCGCGTTCCGATGTCGCATCAAGCCCGAGTGCTCGAAGGGCAATTTCACCAATGGATGCGGAGAATCGCGACTGCGGGTCGATCACGAACGCTGGCTCCCCACGAACATCGGCACGCGTGGCGAGCTCGACATCGTCCGCGATCAGCACGACATCGCGAATTCCCGCGAACCTCGAAAATGTCGACGCGATGTTGTCCTGCGCCGGAGTTCCCTCCTTGCGCGCTACGACCCGGTTGACCACAGCCGTGAGTCGCGCATCCGGATTCACCTCGGCGACGTCTGCCCACAGCCTGATAAATCTCGCTAGGCCGACCGAATCGGCGGCCGAGACGGCAACAATGTTGGTGGATGCGCGCAACGCCGTCAGCGTTGCAGCATTGCGCCTCGGCGCGAGCATGTCGCTCGAAACCTCCTCATCCGTTTCCAGAGAGAACCCCACGTCGAGAATGATCGTGTCAAAGGTCTCGCGAGCAACGGCAATAACATGTTCCAAGCGTTCGCGTGTGATCTCTGGCCATCGCGAAGAGCCCAAAATGCCCGTGACCACCTGCATCGAGCGCGGTCCAACCCGCACATTGTGAGTCAGTGATTCGAGTTCATGCGCTGTCAGTGACCCCGCCCCAGCAAGCCGGCATGCACGCGCGATTCCGGGAGCCTCGTCGAAGACACCACATCTAATGGCGATGGCTCCGCCAAAAGTGTCAGCGTCAATAAGCAAGACTCGATTGCCCCTTGCTGTGGCCAGCGCCGCCAGATTCAGCGCGACGGTCGTGCGACCAGGTGCTCCAGTCGGCCCCCATACGGTCACGACTCGCGCTTCTGCGCCCGAGACCGACATGGCTTCCGATGGCGAGGGCGGAGAACTCGCGCGCACTGTGCTCTGCGCTTCGGGAATTTCACGAACAGGACGGTCCGTCAAAACTCGAAGTGGTGCCTTCCGGGACTCCGTGTGCTCAAGAATTCCTGCGCCTGCTCGAGACGCATCCCCCGCGGACGCAACCCGCACGATGTCGACCCACGCCTGCCACGAGTTAACTACCTCGTCGACTCCACACGCAATGGCATTGTCACTACCAATTCGGTCGTCAACAACCGCGACGAGCAGAACTCCTCGCGAATCGCACGCATCAACAACATCCAGTGACAACGAATCGGGCCCAGCGTAAACAACGACCATGTCGAAAACTTCTCGACGGATGCGCATCGCAACCTGTTCGGCACCTTGCTCAGCCTCAGCTCGAATGACCGTGTGTTCCAGCCCCTCGGCTTCTGCCACGAGCCGTTGCGCTTCCGCCCCACAAAACGCCATGAATACGCGCATGACTATCCGGCCTGACTCACGGTTGGCACAATCACCAGCGACGCACCATCACCCTGTGCGGCGAGCAGCGCGCGTAAGGCAGAACGAGGAACGAGGAGTTCCACGCGCTGGGTGTTCTCTAAGCCATATGCATCGGTTTCCATGACACGTGCAAAGGTAGCTCCCGGCACAATCACGGAAGCCGTGCTGGATGCAATCGAATAGGGATCGCTCGTCGTCGCCCACACATCAACGTGTGTTCCCGGATCTGTATCCGGCGCGAGTCCTTCGGATACGGCCACCACGATTCGAGCATTGGTGACGGAGGCTGTCGACCCGACTGCTTTGGTCGGTAGCATTTCGCCGGCTGCAATGGTGCGCGTTGCAACGGATCCCGGCGCGAGTTCACCACCGCGAATGTAAGAGTCACTGACCCCGGCTAGCGAAACGGGGACAGTGCGCAGGTCCGTTTCACGAATCGCGTCACCCGCCAGCAACGTTTCCTGAGCAACGTACACCTCCACGGACGTATTTGCTGAGGCGAGGTAAGCATATGCACCGGCAGTTGACAAAAGAATCAACAGAATCCCGACCGCTAATCGCGCGTCAAAACGCCTACCTCGTGGCGAAACAATCGGGCGAGAAGGAGTTGCAGAGGATGCCATGACAGGCCTTTCACGGATGAGCAAGGTCCGCTACGTCAAACGGACGATTAGCATCGTGTCGAGCTGCCGAACCTACGTCATTGAGTTATCCACATTTGCCCGCATCGCCGGTGGCGCAGATTGATTACGTGCTTATCGTTGGCGCATGACTGATCTCGAGTTCGCCCGCTTTCTCTCTGTATCCGACGTCGCTGAGATCCTCAGCGTCAGCATCACTAGAGTTCGCGAGCTCATCGACTCGGGCGAGCTCGCATCCATTCGAATTGGCGAAAGCGGCCCCATTCGAATTCAGGCAGACGAGGTCCAAGCCTTCATTGCGCACCGATTGGAGGCGCAACAGAAACTTCTCCGCTTGCGACAAGCGGAGTTCTCGAATGTTTCCGATTTCACCGATGGGCGTCTGCTTTAGGGCAACAACACCAACTCAATCTTGGCTAGGGGAACAATCATGACCTCTGCTGAATGACTGGAATAAGCGGATACGTTGCGCGAGTGGATGGCGATGTCGACGTGATCTCTTCCCACTCGTTCGATTGTTCCCGAGACGTCAACATCGCCACGCACAATCGTGACGTGTCGACGTCGCCTGGCTAGGTCACGAAGCACAAACGCGATTCCGATGTCATTCGTCAAGCGAGTTGATGCGACGACGTCAGCGGCGTTGCCCAACGACGTCGTCACGGCTTCAGCGTCGAGAACGCGAAGTGACTCTATGGCGGCGAGGGGAATGAGTGCCGAGCCGCTCATTGCAAGCGGGGACACAATCTCGGCGAGCATCCAGTCACGTCCAACGCGTGTCACCCTGCACGAGAGTTCGCACAATCCAGTCCGCAACGACAGGACGCGCGCGTCTGTCGGAAGTTTGGCAAAGGATGTTGACAGCGAGCGCAGCCGGTCAGCCAGTGCCAGGCGTGCAATTCGCAGGCGCTCCTCGTCCCGAGCAATGTCCTGCAGCTCTGAATCCGTCTCACGGTCCAGTTGATCTTCGAGATCTTGAAAAAGTCGTTCCCAACGCATCCACGAACGCTACGAAGCCAATGCTGTGAAAAACCTCGAGTTGTCCACAGAAGTGCTGAGAACTGACACGCAACTCAGCCTCACCTGATTATCTTGCCGAGCTGTCTCCCCCTCGCACGTGATTAGTCAGAAGGAAGACTCATGTCAGCAATCAAGAGCACCACAGCACCACAGCAGATTTCCGCAACCGCGCCAGCCGCCGCCAAGGTCAACACGCGTCGAGCGGACTTCATCGAGGAGGACTATTTCGGGCCACAGCACACTCCTGCCAGCGCCCTCCCAAACCCAAAGCCCCTCGCTGAGAATTTGGCGCGATGCGTGCTGGAAATTCTCTCTGGAGCACGCGACCTTGACCAGATTTCGCGCTGGGTAACAGATGACGTGTACCGGTCACTTCTGACGCGGGTTCACGTTGCCGCTCGGGCCCGAGCACACAAAAAGATCCCGGCACATCGCCCCAGTTTTTCAATTGGGTCGACAACTGTCTGTGAACCCGCAGACGGAGTCGCGGAATGCTGCGTGATTCTGCACGGCAAGGCCCGTTCTCGTTCGATTGCAATTCGACTCGAGGGTCTCGACGGCCGCTGGAGAGCGACCGCAATTCACGTGCTCTAGCGACCCTTTTCCTGGGCGCGACGCTGAGCGCGGTTGATGGGCTGCTCGCCGCCGGTCTGCTGACCGAAAGCACCGCGGGCTGCCGCTGGCTTTTGTCCAGCCGGAGCCGCGCCCGTTGGGCGAGGCTGCTGCGTCGTCGGGGCTGTGCCCTGAGCTGCTTCCTGCTGGCGCTGAGCGAGGCGCGTAGCCGCCGCTTCCACCTGACCGCGCTGGTTGCGCACCTCGACACTGCCGTCAGCTGACGGAGCTGAGTAGCTCAGGTTGCCGGCCGCCTCATCCCGGGCCAAGCCCTTCGCTGCAACGCTCGGGTGAGCGGGGTCGCCTGGCGCCTGCTGCACCTCAACCTCGAGGTTGAACAAGAAACCAACCGACTCGCTCTTGATCGACTGCATCATGCCCGTGTAGAGAGCGAAACCTTCGCGCTGATACTCGATGAGCGGATCACGCTGAGCCATCGCGCGCAGGCCGATGCCCTCCTTGAGGTAGTCCATCTCATAGAGGTGGTCGCGCCAGCGGCGGTCGATGACCGAGAGCACAACGCGGCGCTCGAGCTCGCGCATGGCGAGCTCGCCAATGGCGTTTTCACGACGCTCATACGCGATGCGCGCATCCGACAACACCTCACGCACAACGAAGTCGCGGTTGACACGACCCTTGGCGCCAGCCTCAGCGATGACCTCATCGATGGTGATCGAGATGGGGAAGATTGTCTTGAGTTCGGTCCACAGAGCGTCGAAGTCCCAGTCATCACCGTTTCCGACGCCCGCGTGCTCAGCAATCGTGTCGTTGATGACGTCGGTGAGGAAGATCGCAATGCGATCGCGCAGGTCATCACCCTCGAGGATGTGCGCGCGGTCACTGTAGATGGCCTCACGCTGACGGTTCAGCACGTCGTCATACTTCAGAACGTTCTTGCGAATCTCGGCGTTACGCGCCTCGACCTGCGACTGTGCCGAGCGAATTGCGCGACTGACGATGCCCGATTCGATAGCCGTGTCATCAGGGATGTTGCTGCGCGACATGATCGCTTCGGCAGCACCCGAGTTGAACAAGCGCATCAAGTCATCGGTGAGCGACAGGTAGAAGCGGCTCTCACCGGGGTCACCCTGACGTCCGGCGCGACCGCGCAACTGGTTGTCAATACGTCGCGATTCGTGACGCTCGGTGCCGAGCACATAAAGACCGCCGACGTCAGTAACTTTGGCGGCCTCTTCAGCTACCTGAGACTTGACCTTGTCGAATGTCGGTCCCCACGCTACTTCGTACTCTTCGGGCGTTTCTGCCGGGTTGAGTCCCTTGGCGGCGAGCTCCGAGACGGCGAGGAACTCGGCGTTTCCACCGAGCATGATGTCCGTACCACGACCGGCCATGTTCGTTGCCACGGTGACGGCGCCGAAGCGACCGGCTTGCGCAACGATGGCGGCCTCGCGTGCGTGGTTCTTCGCGTTCAAGACCTCGTGTCGGATGCCCTGCTTCGCAAGCAACTTCGACAGGTATTCGCTCTTCTCGACGCTGGTCGTTCCCACGAGCACGGGCTGACCCTTCGCGTGGCGCTCCGCGATGTCGCGCGCAACCATTTCAAACTTGACGACTTCGTTCTTGTAGACGATGTCGGACTTGTCCATGCGAACCATCGGGCGGTTCGTCGGAATCGGAACCACACCAATCTTGTAGGTGCTCATGAACTCGCCGGCTTCGGTCTCAGCCGTACCGGTCATGCCCGAGAGCTTCTCGTACATGCGGAAGTAGTTCTGCAGCGTGACGGTGGCGAGGGTCTGGTTTTCTGCCTTGACCTCGACGCCTTCCTTGGCCTCGATCGCCTGGTGGATACCTTCGTTGTAACGACGGCCCGCAAGGATACGGCCCGTGTGCTCATCCACGATGAGAACTTCACCGTTCATCACGACGTAGTCCTTGTCACGCTTGAACAGGGCCATCGCCTTGATGGAGTTGTTCAAGAAAGAGATCAGCGGCGTGTTTGCCGATTCATACAGGTTGTCGATGCCGAGGTAGTCCTCGACCTTTTCGATGCCGGGCTCGAGCACGCCAACGGTGCGCTTCTTTTCGTCGACTTCGTAGTCCTCGCCCTCGACGAGCGACTTGGCGATTGTGGCGAACTCGCTGAACCAGCGGTTGGCTTCACCTGATGACGGCCCGGAAATGATCAGCGGCGTTCGGGCCTCGTCAATGAGGATCGAGTCGACCTCGTCGACGATGGCGAAGTAGTGGCCGCGCTGGACTCGCTCAGAAGACTGCCATGCCATGTTGTCGCGAAGGTAGTCGAACCCAAACTCGTTGTTCGTGCCGTACGTAATGTCGGCCATGTACTGCTCACGACGCTGCTGAGGAGTCTGGCCAGAGATGATGATGCCCGTGGTCATGCCCAACGCGCGGAACACGCGACCCATGAGCTCGCCCTGGTAGCTCGCCAGGTAGTCGTTGACGGTGATGACGTGCACGCCGCGACCGACGATGGCGTTGAGGTAGGCCGCAAGAGTTGCGACAAGCGTCTTGCCCTCACCGGTTCGCATCTCGGCGATGTTGCCAAGGTGCAGAGCGGCACCACCCATGAGCTGAACGTCGAAGTGGCGCATGCCGATCGTGCGACGTGCCGCCTCACGAACAGCAGCAAAGGCTTCGGGGAGCATGTGATCGAGAGTCTCGCCCTCAGCAAAACGCTGGCGGAATTCAACCGTCTCGGCGCGCAGCTCGTCGTCGGTGAGGTGCGTGAATCCTTCTTCGAGAGCGTTGATAGCGCGCGCATAACTTTCCAGCTTGCGCAGAATTCGACCTTCGCCGATGCGAAGAACCTTGTCGATGATGGTTGCCACGAGCGCAATCTCCTAACGCGATTTCACCGGCGAAAAGACACCGGATAAGCGGCCCGCATGCGTGACACGAACCGCCCACCATGTTACCCGTTTGGCAGACGCGAAACCTGAACCACAGCCGGGTCGACCACCCTCGGCGGCCGAAACTCCAGCGATTTCTTGCCCTAACTTGCGCGTTCGGCGGCTACCTGCTCGTCGAGTCCGATGACGCCGTAGTGCCAACCCTTGCGGCGATACACGACGCTCGGGCGGCCCGACTCCGCATCGATGTAGAGGTAGAAATCGTGTCCGACAGCTTCCATGTTGTACAGGGCGTCATCCAACGTCATGGGCGAGGCCTGAAACACCTTCTGGCGAATCAGGATGGGCGAGTAATCCTCGTCGTCGTGGGGGTTTTCCAGCGCTCCCGTCTGAATTCCGAGAGCTTCGGCCGAGGCAGGTGTGACGTCAATCCCGGCGAAGCCATCGGCCGCGGCTTCGTGAAGCGACGTCAAGTGGTGTGCGCCGCCACGGTGAACCTTGCGCTTGTCCTTTGCTCGGCGAAGACGCTCCAGCAAACGGCCGAGCGCAAGGTCGAATGCGGCGTATTTGTCTTCGCCATCCGACTCGGCACGAAGAATCGGTCCGCGACCAACCAGCGTCAACTCAACGCGATCTCCCCCGATGAGTCCCTTGCCGCCGTGATGGCGACTGATTGTGACGTCTAGCTCTAACGCTTTGTCAGAAAGATGCTCAACTTTTTCGAGTTTTTCAGCCACATAGTTGCTGAATCGCTCGGTGACCTGGATGTGACGGGCGACGATGTTGAGCTTCATGGCGTGTTCCTCCCGGCTGTCGGCGTGCCGCCTACGAGTCCGGCGGATTCTTTCACGCCTCCTTTTTACGAAACCTAGTCCTGTGAGTCGCGTCTGTCACGCATTTTCAGGGAATCTTGGATAACCACCTCGGGAGTCTGTGCCGTATCGCGGGAGGTGCCGGGGTGGAATCTGCGAACGGTGTGCGCGAGCGTCGCCGCCCCCACCACCGTGGCGCCGGCTGCGCGCACGGCCCGACACATCTCCCGCAGTGTCGCGCCCGTCGTGACCACATCGTCGATCACGATGACGGATGCGCCACGCAACGGCCGACGTGCGGCCATGCTCCCGGCCACGTTGTCGTTACGTTTACTCACGCCGAGACCCGTCTGGTCAACGCGCGTGCGCACCGCGCGCAATTCCGGCGAGAGAGGAATCCCCGCGTGGCGCGCGAGCAACTCGATTGGGTCGAACCCCCGCGCACGGAAGTTGGTGCGCGATGACGGAGGCGCCACAAACAGAACGGTTGCGGTATCACAGCGTGCGTGCGAAAGAAGGGCGTCCACACTCGCCCGCAAGCGCGGAGCGAGGTCGCGTGCGAGTCCGGTTCGGTTTTCTTCCTTGAGCGCGTGCAGCATCACAACAAGGAGTTCGTCGTAGGGACCGGCCGACACGACGGTAACCGCTGATTCTCGTGCCCTGGCTTGGGGTCGTTGAGCGTGGTTCCCGCGCACATGCGGGTCTAGCTCGAGGTGAATGGGGGCCGGCGAGAGCTGCGCTCGACACGAGGAGCACACTCGGCGATCCGGTTCACCGCACGCGACACACGAGACGGGGAGTACCAAACTCAGAGCATCCCGAAACCAGTCGGTGGTGAGGCGAGCGTCCATGGTGAGGATGCTCTTGCAGGGACGCGTTGGCAACGAGCAGAATCAAGCGACCTGTGCACAACGACGGAACTATTGCACCTGTGCCAACACGCCCACGCCGCTGCCAATCGCAGACCACGCACCGCCGGCCCGGTATCCAAAGAGCGTTCCATCAGGTGCGCGCATGACGAGCTCGCGGAGGCTGTTGCCGGCCGAGAGCGAGAAGCCCTGCATTCCCGGGCGCACCGTGCGCGTCGACCCACCGACAACGATGAGACTGACGAGCGAGGTGTTGTCCGATTGCGTTGCCAACACGCCGACGGTTGAGGAATCGACCCACACTGCGGACAGTGACGTGCCGCCGGGCAACCCGAACACGAGCGGAGAACCGACGTCGATGGGCCCGTTTCGACCGTCTCGGGCGATACCGGAGACATACAGACTCGTATCCGAGCCGGATTTGATCACCGCAGCGATTCTTGTTCCCTCACGAGACAGTGACATCGAAACAACTTGACTGTCCTCCGGCCATGGTGTTGTCACAATGCGCTTGACGCCACTAATGGTGCTCGCGAACAGCGCATTCGGTTGGGTCCGAGGTACAGACCAGACGTAGCCGAAATAGTCAAAAACGCCCGCAACCAAATCGGCCCGCGAATCGACGAGTGCCGTCGAACCTGATGAACGCACGAGGTATAGGCCGTCATCGGTATTCACCGTGGCTGCACGATGGCGGTCCGAATAGGCAGCTGCCGATGGCGCGAACGAAGCCACAGCCTCGGAAATGCGGCTGATTTCGTTCAGCGACCCATCCGGTTGCAGATAGCCGAACCTGCCATTCGCAAATACGAGGGGCAGCGGAGAAACCTGCGGATAGCCGTCGGTCGCCTCGTCGGCCTGCGCGGAAATGTCCTGCGGCACACCCTCGATAGATAGCTGGACCGTGAAGATCGAGCTGAGCGACCCGAGGCTTGCTGCAGCTTGGCGGAGCATCCGTCGCTTCGTCTCAGACGTGGTGTCTAGTGCAGGGGCGGTGACGTCGACACTGGCGGTCGTGCCCGTGATGGGAACGGTGTCTGCGACGAGTTGTGTGCCCGGAGGGTACGCCGACACGACGGCATTCCCCTCAGCGAGCCAGGCAGATGGCCCGGCAAGGAGCGCCTTCATGATTCGTGTCGGGGTGGATGCGCGCGATGCAAAATAGCGAACGTCGGGAACGAGTTGCGAGAAGGCCGGATCGAAGAAATACAACGCGTGCTCCGCAAAGATTTGATCAAAGGTGAATCGCTCGAGCACTACACCGGGCGGTGCAGACGCAATTCGCCATTCACCGTCTTCCAGTGAAAACCCGAAATCGAGCGTCGTCGGCAACCGCGAATCGAAGTCTGTGTAGTTACCAGTTGCCGTCACCGTGGCATCAATATCCGTTCGGATGCTCATGGACACGTCGCTCGTGATCAGGAACTCGCGCGAGCCGTTATCAACGGTAACGCTGGCATTCGGATCCCATTCGGGGGCAAATGTTGACGACAAAAATTGACGAGCAACAGCGAAGTCGTTTTGTGGGCTTGATGCTGCATCGATAAAGCCGCGCAGAATGCCCTCCTGAGAGTCACCGGGCACTGGAGACGCCGGCAAGAACTCGATCTCGGCAGCCGGTGGCTCCACCTCGACATCGCTTCGCTGCACCTGACCCGTGGTGGGGATACCCGAGCATCCGGCCAAGCAAATTGCCGTGGCCGCCATGAGGGCAACGAACGCCGGTGTGCGCCTCATGAGTCGAAACCTTCGCTCGGCGAGATGGGCAACTCAATGATCTCGGTGCCTGGGATTCGGGGAAGCGTCAGCACGAAATTAGCGCCCTCGTTTTCCGCGGCCCACACGTCGATACGGCCTCCGTGAACGCGCGCGTCTTCAAGCGAAATCGCGAGACCGAGCCCGGTGCCACCGATGGTCCGCTTGCGTGCGGCATCCGCCCGCCAGAATCGACCGAAGACCTGCGCTGACTGTTCCGGGGTCATGCCAACACCGTGGTCTCTAACCGACACGGCAACCGCTGATTCGGAACTGTCAACAGAAATCTCAATCGGTTTTCCGGCGCCGTGCTCAATCGCGTTACCGATGAGGTTTGTGAGCACGCGACGGACACGACGGGGATCCACATCGATGTCGAAGTGTCCACCCGGAGAGCTCACCGTGACCTCGCACTTGTGCTCGAGGGCGAGCGCCATCATGCTGCCGACCACATCTGACGTCAGAGTCGCGACGTTGACTGATTCAGTTTGAAGCTCAATCGAACGGGCGTCGTAACGGCTGATTTCGAGAAGATCCGACAGCAAGCTCTCAAAACGATCCAGTTGAGCTTGAAGCAACTCCGCCGAACGACGGTTGTCGCGCGTGAGTTCTTCGCGGTGGAGGAAGAGATGATCACTCGCCAAACGAATCGTCGTGAGCGGGGTTCGAAGCTCATGGGAAACGTCAGCAACGAACCGCTGCTGAATCGACGAGAGCTCTGCCAGCTCGGTCAGCTGTCGTTGCAGGTTGCTCGCCATGGAGTTGAAGCTGCGGGACAGCGTCGACATCACGTCTTCACCGCGCTCGGGGATTCGCACATCAAGTTCACCCTGAGAAAACTTTTCACTCGTCTGTGCCGCAACCTGAATCGGACGCACCAATAGGCGTGAAATGAAGTACGCGACGGCGCCGGAGAGGAGCAAGAGCAAGACCCCGGCTAGCCACAACACCGACTGGACGAACGCAAGCGTCGATTCTGCCTGGGAGAAGTCGTAACCGATGTACAACTCGTAGTTGCCCCCACCGGGCAACGACAGTTGTGACCCGACGACAACCCCGGGCGAACGCCCCGAACCGGTTGTCAGCGCAACGGACTGCCAGTACTGACCACCCGAGTCGGCTTCAACTTCGTCACGGAGCTTCGTGCTAATCACACCGCCGGTGAGCTCGGGGCTGGAGAAATCCTGCGGAGCCAGTGCACTGGGTGACTGCCCCGGCACGCGAAACACTGCGGTGTACTGAGACGATGTGGCGTCACGAATTGCCGTTCGAGCGGCATTCATGACCGACTGTGCAGCAATGCGGTCGGTCGCCTCAGACGTATCGAGCACGCGCTGGGCGGCTGATTGGGCGCGCTGCGACTCGTTCAGCACCTGTGCCAGACGTGAACTGAAAAGGTCGTTACTGATGGAAACCGACATGTAGATGCCCACGACGACAATGGCGACAGTGGTCAAACCCGTCGAAAGCACGATTGTTCGGAATTGAAGAGACCGACGCCAAAATCGCGCAAGAGCCGACCCAACCCGGGACGGGCTCAGCGCCAGCAGGCGTCGCCAGAACTTGTTCATGTCTCGTTAGACGACGGCTCCCGCGCGATAACCCACCCCACGAACAGTCATCACAACGCGCGGGTTGTCTGGGTCTTCTTCGATTTTTCCGCGCAGACGCTGCACGTGAACGTTAACGAGTCGAGTGTCCGCCTTGTACTGGTAGCCCCAGACCTGTTCGAGCAACATCTCGCGCGTGAAAACCATCGACGGCGCGGAAGCTAGCGCGACGAGCAGATCAAACTCGAGCGGTGTCAATGACAGAAGCTCGCCATTGCGACGGACCTCGTGCCCCTGCACGTCGACCGTCAGATCGCCGATGGAAAGCGTCGCGGTGGCATCCGTCGCCTTCGGGCGAAGCCGGGCGCGAATCCGGGCGGTGAGTTCCTCGGACTTGTATGGCTTGACAATGTAGTCGTCAGCACCGGCCTCAAGCGCGAGCACCAGGCTGTCGGTCTCGCCGTTTGCGGTCAACATAATGATCGGGGTTCCTGACTCGGAACGAATCTCTCGACAGACTTCGATACCGTCTTTGCCGGGCAGCTGTATGTCGAGCAGGACCAGGTCGGGCTTCGTTTCGCGAAACAGCGCGAGTGCATCCTCGCCGGTATTGCAAACGATGGGCTCGAACCCGCGGTCCGTCAAGGCAATCGCGACCATCTCGAGGATGATGTCCTCGTCGTCCACCACGAGAATGCGGTGCGTCATGTTTGCCTCGATTTCCGTCATGGATTCGTATGGACAACCCTAGTAACGGTAGTGGTCAACCTTGTAGGGGCCATCCACCGGTACGCCGATGTATGCAGCTTGGGACGTGGTGAGCTTCGTGAGCTTGACGCCGAGTGCGTCGAGGTGAAGTCGCGCTACCTTCTCATCGAGTTCCTTCGGCAGAACGTACACGCCAATCGGATACTGCTCATTTCGCACGTGTAATTCGATTTGCGCGAGAACCTGGTTTGTGAACGAGGCGCTCATCACGAATGACGGGTGACCGGTCGCGTTACCGAGGTTCATCAGGCGACCCTCGCTGAGCACGAGAATGCTGTTGCCTGACGGCATGCGCCACTCGTGAACCTGAGGCTTAATCTCGACGCGCGTGGCGCCGGCAAGACTTTCGAGCGATGCCATGTCGATTTCGTTGTCGAAGTGACCGACGTTCGAAACGATGGCCATGTGCTTCATGGCTTGCAGGTGTTCTACGGTGATGATGTTCTTGTTGCCCGTTGCTGTGACGAAAATGTCGACGTCGCTGAGCACATCTTCGAGACGAGCAACCTGATAGCCGTCCATCGCTGCCTGAAGTGCGCAGATGGGGTCAACCTCAGTGACGATGACTCGGGCACCTTGCCCGCGCAGTGCTTCGGCGCAGCCCTTGCCCACGTCGCCGTAGCCGCAGACGAGTGCAACCTTGCCACCCATCAAGACATCGGTGGCACGGTTGAGTCCGTCGGGAAGCGAATGACGAATGCCGTACTTATTGTCGAACTTGCTCTTCGTCACGGCGTCGTTGACGTTGATCGCCGGAAAGAGCAGCTCGCCGGCCTTGGCCAGTTCATACAAGCGGTGCACGCCCGTGGTCGTTTCCTCGGAGACACCGCGAAGTTCTGAGGCAACGGATGTCCAACGGTCCGGCGTCACACTCAAGGTTGACCGCAGGAGCTCGAGAATCACGCGATACTCGCCCGAATCATCTGGAGCTGTCGGAGGGACGGAACCGGCGATTTCAAACTCACGACCCTTGTGCACGAGAAGGGTGGCGTCACCCCCGTCGTCAAGAATCAGGTTTGGGCCGATGTACGACGCGTTGTCGCTGTCTGCCTCGGCACTCCAATCGAAAATTCGCTCGGTGCACCACCAGTACTCTTCGAGGGTTTCGCCCTTCCAGGCGAAGACCGGCGATCCCGTCGGTCCATCGGCCGTTCCGTTGGGGCCAATGACAACCGCTGCCGCGGCTTCGTCCTGAGTCGAAAAGATGTTGCAGGATGCCCAGCGAACGCGAGCCCCGAGTGCGACGAGTGTCTCGATCAGCACCGCGGTCTGCACGGTCATGTGCAACGAACCGGCAATTCGGGCTCCGGCGAGTGGCTGTGACGCAGCGAACTCCTCGCGCAAAGCCATCAGGCCCGGCATTTCGTTTTCGGCCAATCGAATCTGATGACGTCCGGCAACCCCGAGTGCGAGATCGGCAACTTTGAAGTCTGGCGCGAGCTTGGTGGGCACGAGTCGTTTCCTTACCTGTGGGTTATGCGCGGATGAGTGCAAGAACTTCGTCGCGAACGCGTTCCATGGTGGGAGCATCCGCCGCTTCGACGTTCAAACGCAAGAGTGGCTCGGTGTTGGACGGGCGAACGCTGAACCACCAAAACGGTTCACCGTCGGCGACCGTGCCAGTGATTGTGAGACCGTCGAGGCTGTCTTCGGTGCCCCGAGCTGCAAAAGCCTCACGAACGCGCTGGGTCGACTCCGTCACACTCGACACTGTCGAGTTGATTTCGCCACTCAACACGTATGGCGAGAACTTTCGAGCGAACTCCGAAAGCGCGCGCGGCTGGTGCCCAAATTCGGCGAGCACATGCATGGAGGCGAGCATGCCATTGTCGGCACCCCAGAACTCACGGAAGTAATAGTGAGCAGAGTGCTCACCGCCGAAAACCGCTTGGGTACGTGCCATTTCGTCCTTGATGAGCGAGTGACCAACGCGGGTTCGCACGGGGGTGGCGCCTGCAGCAGCGATAGCTTCGGGCACAAAACGCGAGGTGATCAAGTTGTGAATGATCGAAATCTTGGCGTTGGGGTCGGATGCGCGCACGCGTGCGATTTCGCGCAACGCAACGATTGCGGCGACAGCCGAGGGTGTCACCGGCTCGCCCTTCTCGTCCACCACAAAGCACCGATCGGCGTCCCCGTCGAATGCGAGCCCGGCGTCAGCACCGTGCTCAACGACAGCTTTCTGCAAGTCGACCAGATTCGACGGCTCCAGCGGATTCGCCTCGTGGTTGGGGAACGTGCCGTCGAGCTCGAAATACATGGGGATGATCTCAATCGGCAACGCGGGTAATCCTGCGGCCGTACCGAGAACCGCGGGCACAGTCATGCCGCCCATGCCGTTGCCTGCATCGACGACAATCTTGAGAGGACGGATGCCCGACAGGTCGACGAGCGACCTCAAATACGCCGCGTAGTCAGCGAGTACATCCTGCTCACGATAAGAACCAAGCGTCTCGAGGGACTCAAGACCATTTTTGAGATACGCCACAGCGCGGTCGCGAATCGCTGCCAGTCCGGTGTCCAGGCTGATTCCCTGCGCACCAGCACGTGAAAACTTGATGCCGTTGTACTTGGCAGGGTTGTGACTCGCGGTAAACATCGCCGCCGGCGCGTTCCACTTACCTGACGCAAAGTACGTCTCATCAGTCGAGCACAGCCCAATGTTGACGACATTTGCTCCGCGCGCATTTGCTCCGCGCGCGAAGGCTTTCGCGAAGTCCGGAGAAGAGTCACGCATGTCGTGTCCGACCACGACATCTGAACCTCGCGCGCCGATTTCATCGACGAATCCCGCCGCAAGCGCTTCGACGATTTCAGTGGTCAGCGTCTCGCCGACAACCCCGCGAACGTCGTACGCCTTGACGGCGAGATTCAACTGGTCTGCAGCGTCAAAAGTCACGAGTCGATTCTACGTGGCGCACCAGGATCCACCCGTCGGGGACTGTGAATCGTTGCGCATGCTCAGCGCAGAGGTCGGTTCCCAGCGCTGACGCCGATGGCGACAGCGGACCAATCGCCGCCGCTAATCCTGGGTAATCGAAAGTGACCGTCGAGCGCGCTTCCCGGTCGCACGCAGGCTTGCTACACGTTCTCTTCATGACCGCCTCAGACTAGACCGTCCCTCGCCCATAAAATGGGAACGTGACTCAACCTTCAGACACAGACGGGCGACCGGTTCCCGTGCGGGGGTTGTGGCGCGATCGTCACGGACGAGGAATGCGCGGTGCTGTGACCGGACCGTTCTTGGCGGATGCCCGAAGTCGCGTCGAAACGTTCTACGTCACCGTGGCCCACACCGCGCAGTACTTGCGCTCGTTGTGGCCAACCGAACTCGAGGGCGTGCACTTCGATGTGGCCAACAGTCCGCTCAAGCACGTCGATGGCGAAGTCGTGCCGAGGTGGCACGTGGACTCCGCGCGACGTCGAATAGTTCTTTACCGTCTACCCATTCAACGACTGAGTCGACTCCACAAAGACGATCAACTTCATCGACAGATGGCGATTGAAGGCTGCGTCTTCGCGGCCGTGGCTGAGCTCACCGGCAAAGAGCCCTGGGAACTCGGCAACCAGCGCTTTCGGCACTAGCGCGGATAAACGAGAATTGCCGATCCGAGTCTTGATGGCGCACGCACTGTTGCGGAGCTGATGAGACCAACGCCGCCATACGAGACGCCCGCACGCACCCCGGCTCCGCCCTCGATCGAGTACACGGCGTCGGGAGTGACCGAAAGAATCACGAATCGGCCCGGTTCCAACACAACCGACTCGTCTTGACCCGTGTCGGACGAGAGCGAGACAGACTGTCGCTCGAGACCCGCATTGAAAAGTGTGAGCTGTGCTGAATCGGCTACCGCCACGGCAACGAGCGTCGTGGCCGAAAGCGTCGACGTCGAGGCGTACCATGCGAAGTCTCCACCGGTCATGGTCTGCTGTGGCCCAGGCGCAGGCGCAGGCGCCGCCGCCGAACCGTCAAGTGGGGTGCCGTCCAGCGGAGCGGGTTGAGGAGTCGGGCTTTGCGTGGGGTTCGCTGTCGAGCCCTGCGAAGAACCCGGCGTCGGTGTTGCGGTCGAGGGTGCAATCACGAACGGGTCGACTCCGGCGGCAACGACGGAACGCACCGCCGAGACAATCGGTGTGGTTCCCGTTACCACGACCGTGTAGGTCCCATCAGGCACAGCGTTGAACGGCAATTGCAGCACGACGCCTCCCGGCACCGTCGCCTTGACCTCAGTGGAGGTTCCATCTTCAGCGATGGTGGTCACCACGACGTCGCTTGGGTCGGCTGTGGTCGAAAGCACCCGCACCGTCGGTTCTTCGTCGGAACTGACCGTGCCACCCTCCGAGTCGGAGAATTGAGACATTCCGGTGAGCGCAACGCCGGTCATTACCTGTGTCGTGTTCGGTCCGGATCCCGGTTCAACCACCTCGATCCCCGACGGCACAATCGTGCGCACCAGAGACTGTTGCAGACTCGCGGCGATGGATCCACCCGAGCTCGCCACGTGAACGACAGGCGAAGACAAGTCGGGCGCGAGAGACGCGAGACTGACCAGTTTCTGTGACCCAGCCGGCACGACAACATCGTTTGAACCAGTCGGTGCGATTCGGCCATTTTCGCCATAGACCTCGATGTGAACAGACGCGTCGGTCGCCGAAGCATTTGCGAGATTCACGATGGTGGTTTGGCCGAGATCGCTTGCGCCACCGACGAGCCAACTCTCGGCTTCTGGTTCAACACACGGAGCGACCGCGAGCCCGGCGAGTTCTTCGGACATCACCATCTGCGACTGCACCCCAGCGATGAGAGGAATAGATCCGTCGCTCGGTGGACTCACACTCAGCGCCAACGGCGCAAGGGTGCCGTTCGTGTTGGCCGCATCCGTGAGAGTCAAGTACTTCTCATCGACCGGATCGTTGGTCGAGGCAGAGACGAGGTCTGGCGCCTGGAATCCAATGAAGGATGTGGCATCTCCGTCGCGCGTCTGCACACTCAGAAGCGGACCGGGACACACGCGCACGGCGGTCGACGACGTTGGGTCCACGGTCATCCCAAACGGGGTGCCCGCTAGGACGGGAAATGGAATGACACAGAGGGCGAGCACGACAGCCCCGGAAACACCGATACCGACGATTCCCGCCACCGAGGTGAGCCCGGCACGGATGACACTAGTTCTGCGGCTCATCATCGTCACCTCCGAGGGAATCACGTGGGCCAACATCTTCAGGATCCTCGTCTAGGCCGGGGATATCACGTCGGGGACGCGCTTCGGCCAGTGCGCCGGTGGGGATGGCCAGCAAGAGAGTCAGAATCAAGACGAGAGCCTGCGATGCGAGCACGATGCTCCGGAACGGTTCAACTGCGCCCGATGGTTCAAGGCTGGCGACTACCCCCGTGTCGACATCGGGGATTCTCCACAAACTTCCACTCGTCGTGACGCCCACTTCTTGCAACGCTGGGTTTGCGTGCAACGCAGCCGAAGCGCGCGCGTCCGCATCCCGGGCATCGGTTGTCAGCTCGCCACTGGCCGTCGTTTGCGGTGCGGCGAGCAAGACAAACCCGACCCCCAGTGCGCGCAACTCGTTATTGCTGTCGCTGCCACTGGTTGATACCAGGTTGCCCACGACCGTCCCGAAGGCATTCAGCCCATCACTCGATTGAGCGTTCGTACTGATGATGGTGGATGCGCTCGCCAAGGTTGGGCCAAGTCCCCGCTGAAGGGATGCCGCGATTCCACCGTCGGGTTGGGCGGTGACGACAATCGTGCCGACAGCAGAGTCGCGTGCCGCCTGAGCCGACACATAGGCCGGAAAAACAAGGTCGTTGCTCGGAGTGACAACTGCCCGACCAACAAAAAACGATGCCGACAACGGAACAACCAAGACGATAACCGCGACCATGCCGGCAATGGCCGGATAGAGGCTGAATCGGCGCAGCACGCTGATTCCTGTTGTGGCCGCCACCACGAGCGCGAGCCACGCAAGACTAAGTCCGCTTCCAGCCCACGTGGGCGTGGGCACGGACCCGTCGAAAGCAAAACTCACGTGGGATGCACCGACTGCACTCACCAGGCCGAGCAACACGACGAGTAATGCGAGTTGCGCGCGAATCGGGTGGGGCGAGAACAATCCAACAATGGCGAGCACAGCAATGATGCCGACAAGAACAAGCACGACAAGTCCGGCGGCGATGTTCAATCCGAGCGGGGCGGCCGCGCCGACATCAAGCCATCCGCCCAATCCCGGCGTCGGGAAACCGAGCACGATTTGCCATGCGGGTGCGCTCGGGGTTGCGATTGTCGATCCGGGGTCCGCCAGCAGGGCCAACGGATTGAGTCGCGCGAGTTGAGTCACCAGCAGTGGCGCGAACAAGATTGCCGCGGGAACAGGGATGGCGAGGAAGCGTGGAACGTAGCGCCCGGTCAACAGAATCGAACCCACCCAT
Organism: Microbacteriaceae bacterium; assembly: GCA_041303845.1. GTDB lineage: Bacteria > Actinomycetota > Actinomycetes > Actinomycetales > Microbacteriaceae > RFQD01. The sequence goes on from JBFYOK010000027.1 coordinate 18,926, forward strand.
ACGGCGAGCAGCGCGGGAGTAAGGGAGGGCGTGCACGCCGTGACGAACGCGAACAGCAGGGCCGCCGTTGCCGATGCCGACCACGAGCGTGATGCTCGGAAACCCGCGACGAACAGCCACGGCAGCGCGATGTGGGTCAACACAGCTCCGGGACGACCGTCCGCAAGCGCGACGAGAAGTGTCGGTGCGAGTCCATAAGCGAGGCCGGCAAAAGCGCGAACAATGAACCGTTCCGTCAATCGGGCGGTGAGTATCCACGCACCGAGGCCAGCCAACGGGATTGCAGCAAACCACACGCAGACCAAGACAAATGACGGTTGCCACCACGTCATCGTGCCCAGC
>JBFYOK010000028.1:0-13981 GCA_041303845.1 Microbacteriaceae bacterium
CCCTGCTTGAGCGTGAGTGCGAGGTTCAGTCGGTTGCGCTCGCCACCAGACAAAACTCCGGCCTGCTTCTGCTGGTCAGGACCCTTGAACCCGAAGGTCGAAACATAGGCACGAGACGGAATTTCAACTTGACCGACCTGGATGAAGTCGAGCCCATCGGACACAACCTCCCATAATGATTTCTTCGGGTCGAGGCCCTCGCGGGACTGGTCGACGTAGGAAATCTTGACCGTCTCGCCGATCTTGACCTCACCCGAATCGGGCTGTTCGAAACCGACGATTGTCTTGAAGAGCGTCGACTTTCCGACACCGTTCGGACCGATGATTCCAACGATGCCGTTGCGAGGCAGAGTGAATGAAAGGTCCTCGATCAACACGCGGTCGCCGAAGCCCTTCTTCAGGTTCTTCACCTCGAGAACGATTTGACCGAGGCGCGGCCCTGGCGGAATCTGAATCTCTTCGAAGTCGAGTTTGCGTGTGCGCTCTGCTTCTTCGGCCATCTCCTCGTATCGAGCGAGACGAGCTTTGGATTTGACCTGGCGCCCCTTGGCATTCGATCGAACCCACTCGAGTTCTTCTGTCAGGCGACGCGCGAGTTTGGCATCCTTCTTGCCCTGAACTTCGAGACGAGCGGCCTTCTTCTCGAGGTATGTCGAGTAGTTGCCTTCATAGGGGTAGAGGTGTCCGCGGTCGACTTCGGCAATCCACTCGGCGACGTGGTCGAGAAAGTATCGGTCGTGTGTGACAGCAAGCACGGCGCCTGGGTACTTGGCGAGGTGCTGCTCAAGCCAGAGCACACTCTCGGCGTCAAGGTGGTTTGTGGGCTCGTCGAGGAGCAGCAGGTCGGGCTTCTGGAGCAGGAGCTTGCAGAGAGCGACACGGCGCTTCTCACCACCTGAGAGCACTGAAATCGATGAGTCGCCGGGTGGGCAACGCAGCGCGTCCATGGCCTGTTCGAGTTGCGAGTCGAGGTCCCACGCGTCAGCCGCGTCAATTTCTGTCTGCAGTGTGCCCATTTCGGCGAGCAATGCGTCGAAGTCAGCATCCGGATCAGCCATAGCCGCGGAAATCTCGTTGAAGCGGTCGACCTTAGCCTTAATTTCGCCGACGCCCTCTTGCACGTTTTCGAGCACGGTCTTTGATTCGTCGAGAACGGGTTCCTGCATCAAGATGCCCACGGTGTACCCGGGGCTCAGCTTGGCTTCACCGTTGCTCGGTGTGTCGAGACCCGCCATGATTTTCAGAATCGTTGACTTACCGGCACCGTTCGGCCCGACGACACCGATCTTTGCGCCCGGGAAGAACGACATCGTGACGTCATCGAGGATGACCTTGTCGCCCACCGCTTTTCGGGCTTTGACCATGGTGTAGATGAATTCAGCCATGAGAGTCAGCCTACCGGCGCGTGGATACTGGCTTAGCCCTGGTACGGTCGCGCGGTTCCTCCGAGAAGGCAGCCGCCCTGCGGCAGAACGGGCAGGACCATGGCGGTCGGTGTCATCATCGAGGAGCCCCACGTGCCGACCATGCACTCTCCCTGGAAAATCGTGGCGACGTACTTGGCGTCAGGCACGAGCCCGAGGGCAGTCGCGTTTTCAGAAATCTGCATGCTTGCTGCGTCGAAGCCAGCGTTGATCAAGTAGGCAGCCATCTCTTCCGACGTCGTGTTGGCGTCACCGCTGCTCTCATAAGCCGTGTTCATGATCGACAAGAAGTAGGGGAGATTTTCTTTCGGAGTGCCGTCGGCAATCAACATCGGCTTGTTGCGCGGTTTTTCCGAAGCCGAAGACGAAGCAGAGTCAGACGATGCCGGAACAGGCATATCCGACGACGAACACGCGGCCAAGGAAATGGCGACGCCCACAGCGATGACAGGCAGTAGTGCGCGACGCATCGAAACCTCTTCTGTTCGTGGAGCGGACCTCACGGTCTACTAACTTTCTAAAAGCCTCGACAAGTCTATGCGAGTGTTACCTGCGGATTCGCTGAAGGCGCCGCCGTGAATTCAGATTCAGGCGGCCGATGCCTCGTCAGCATTCTCATCGGGTAGCCACTGACCCTCTTCCGTTAACACTGTTGTTGTGGTGCGCGTGTACACGGCGGTACCCCAGGTGAGGTCGTGCCCCACGGACTCGGCTTCGATTTCAACGGTCGTGCCGGAGCGATCCGTGTTCTCCCAATCGCGGATGCGTACCCGACCGGTCAGGATGATTCGGTCGCCTTTGCTGACCGACGTGGCTGCGTTCTGCGCAAGATTTCGAAAGGCCGACACGGTGTACCAATTGGTGTCGCCGTCAATCCACCGCTGGGCGACGCGGTCGTAACGACGTTGGCTAGATGCGAGGCGGAACGACGTAATCGCCAACCCCTCGCTGGTTGTGATGTGGCGAGGTGTCGTCGCGACGAGCCCCGTCAACGTAATCAAATCAGTCATGGTGAACCTTCCGTTTGATGGATGAGTTCACCGATGATGCGGGAGCCGCACGATCGTGCCAAACGCTCGCGTCGTGCCAGTGTGCCGACAAGCGCGTTGGACAGGTGTGCAGAATTAGTCGCGAATATAGGAGGCGAAACTCTTCCGCACCTTGTTTACCTTCGGCACCGCGACAGCCAAACAGTAGCCCTGGCCGGGGTTCTTCGCAAAGAAGTCTTGGTGATATTCCTCGGCGGCGTAGAAGTCGCGCAGTGGCTCGAGTGTGGTGACGACCCCGCCGCCCCACATCTCGTTGGCACGGCCGATGGCCAGCTCAAAGAGTGACTTCTGCAGGTCATCCTCATAGAACATCGCGGAACGGTACTGCGTACCGACATCGTTGCCTTGGCGGTTCAGCTGACGCGGGTCATGCAAGGTAAAGAACACGTCGAGAATGACATCATCCGGGATGACCGTCTCATCGAAAGTGACGGCAACGACTTCAGCGTGGCCAGTCGCACCGGTACACACGGCCTCATAACTTGGATCAGGAACCGTGCCGCCGGTGTAGGCAGAAACCACGTCAGAGACCCCGTTCAACGTGCGATAGACGGCGTCGAGGCACCAGAAACAACCACCAGCGAGTACAAACGTATGCATGTCAAGAGGCTAGTCTGATTCGGTGCCGAACAACTCACGTCGTCCCGTTTTCGGTTACGTCACCGGCTTTACAGCTGCCGCCATTTTTGGCTTCAACGGGAGCGTCGTGTCGGTGTTGCTCACGCATGACACGTTGACAGCCGCTCAATTGACTGTGTTGCGCACACTCGTCGCGACCGTGTTGACCGGGCTCGTGCTCGTCGTGACAGACCGATCCGCCTTCAAGATTTCTCTGCGTCAACTTGGCCTCGTTGCGATCTTGGGTATCGCAGGTGTGGCCATGCTTCAGCAGTTCTACGCTCTCGCGTTGTCAACGATTGACGTCGGAATCGCGTTGCTGTTTGAGTACCTCGCCGTGCCAGCTGTGGCCGTCATCGCGCTCATCTTCTTCAAAGAAAAAGTGCGAACGCGAATTTGGCTCTCCATCGCGCTCGTCATCGGCGGCCTGGCATTTGTGGCGCAGGTATGGAACAGCTCACTCAACCCTCTCGGCGTGTTCTATGCGTCGCTAGCCGCTTGCGCCTACGTGGTCTACTTCTTGCTCGGAGAGCGCGCGTTGAAGTCGATGAGCGTCATGGGGATGGTGTTTTGGGCGATGCTCTTCAGCACCGCGTTCTGGGGAATTTTCAGCGAGTGGTGGCTTATCGACGTGAGCGCGTTTGCCGAACCCATCCCGCTCGAGGGAAACCTGAACAGCGTGGAGTTGCCATTCTGGGTGCCGCTGGCATTCACCCTCATCGTCGGCTCATTCCTGACGTTCATCTTGTCGTTCGTTGCGATCAAACACTTGAAGCCAACAGCCGCTGGAATTGTGGCGTCGTCGGAGGTCCTCTTCGCCTTTATCGTGGCCTGGTTTTGGCTCAACGAAACGCTGAATGCCGTTCAACTGGTGGGTGCCGCCCTGGTTGCTATCGGTATCGTGTTGGCGCAAACCGCGCGACCCGGAAAAGTGATGGACCTTGACTTAGCGACGAGCGAGCACATCCAAGCCAAATCACGTTAGGCAACAAGCCCGACAGCTTCTCGCCCTTAAGCGCCGCGCGTCGGTAACCTAAAGTCATGCAGATTACAGACGTGGCCTCATGGATCTCTGACCCTGACAACTTTGGCGCATTGGTGGCCGTCGCTTCGACGCTGGTGGCCCTGATTCTCGGACTCATCATCGGTGGCATCATCATCTCCAACAACGCTGCTAAACAACAGCGAACGATGGATGAGCACGCCAAGTCAGTCGTGATTGCCGACGTGCTCGACTGCACCAACGAAGTTTCTATCTGGGGACAGCTCTCCCCCGCAGGTCAAGCAGCGAGTGACCGTGCGGTCTCTCGCTCTGACATTCGCCTTCGCGTGCTCCCAGTTCAAGGAGCTGGGGCCGTGGCCGACTGGGCAGGTCACCAGCTCAATGAAATGAAGCGAAACTCAACGACGGGTGCTCCATTGCAGACCGTTGTCGATGAGTTCCGTGACCGTCTGGTTCTCTGGCTGTACAACCCCAAGCGTGCCGCGAAGCAGTGCGCGCGCGACCTTGAGCGTTGGGCTTTCGTTGCTGGTCCGGCCCCCGAGCCAACGGGTCGTCGTAAACCAGCCGCTGAGGCGCCCGCGTTCCAAGACACCGGTGCTTTTGCTCCTGCCGCTGTCATGCCCCCAGGCATGCCTCCCGCAATGCCTCCCGCAATGCCTCCCGCCCAAGCCGTCGCGCCGCAGGGCACTCCCGCCCAGGCTGCCGGCCCTGCACCCGTGCCGGCGTCCACCTCGTCGATTCCCGCTGCAGCGGCCGCGCATGCTCAAGCCGCTGCAGCTCTGCCGAAAGACCCCTTCGAAGACCTACTCGGCCCCGGCGCCGGTGCCGGTCGCTAGTTCACTTTTCCCAGCTCAACACAGTGGCACTTTCGGTAACTGAGGAGCAGTTCGAGCAACTCGTAGCCGACGAGCTCGACCGACTGCCCGACAACATGCTTGACGGCCTCGACAATGTGGTGTTCGTCATCGAAGACTTGCCGGAAGACGGGTCGATGGACTTGCTCGGGCTTTACGACGGGCTCGCGGTAACCGAGCGGGGCAACTACGGTTTCGGCGAATTGCCCGACCGGATCATCCTGTTTCGCGAACCCCTGGTCGCTGCGTGTTCGACCTTGGAAGAGCTCAAAGACGAGATTCACGTCACACTGGTGCATGAGATCGCCCACTATTACGGCATAGACGACGACGAACTACATCAATTGGGCTGGGCGTAGGTACATTGGCTACATGGGTGTACGCATCGAACGGACAGAGATCGCCGGGATTGGCGTTCGACACGACGTCATAACGAAGACCGGGCAGCGAATTGGCGTCCTGATATATCGGGATGATCGTCGCGAGATTGCCTTGTATGAGCCCGACGACCCGGACTCCATCGCACAGTCGATTTCACTCACGGGCGCCGAGGCAGAGTCTGTTGCTGACCTGCTTGGTCACACCGCCGTGCTCAGCCAGCTCACTGAGCTCAGTGGTGGCATTGCCGGTCTGTTCACCGAGCACCTGATTATGCCGGTTGATTCAAAGTACTTGGGTCGAGGACTCGGCGACACAAAGGCTCGAACACGAACAGGGGCATCGATTATTGCCATCGTGCGAGGCACCGAGATTATTGCCTCGCCCACACCCGAGACGATTCTCGAAGTGGATGATGTGCTCGTCACGGTCGGCACCCGCAAGGGCCTCGACGATCTCGTTGCCATTCTCGAGCGCACCACTACGTAATTGCGGCCATGAATCTCTCCCACGGAACCCTGCTTCTCATCGAAGTTGGGGCCATGTTGCTCATCATGAGCGTGCTGGGTCGCGTGGCCAACAAGCTTGGGCAGTCGGCCATCCCGCTCTATATGTCGTTGGGACTGTTGTTCGGGTCGGGCAGCATCTTTCCGCTAGACGCAAGCGCTGAATTTCTGCAAACCGGGTCCGAAATTGGCGTCATTCTGTTGCTTCTCGTGCTTGGCCTCGAGTACTCCCCCGGCGAGCTCGTGCGAAGCCTGCGCACATCGAGCCGGTCGGGCCTGATGGATGCCCTGCTCAACGCGACCCCTGGCGCCATCTTCGCGCTACTCATGGGGTGGGGGCCGCTCGCGGCACTCGCGCTGGCAGGTGTTACGTGGGTGTCGTCATCCGGCGTCATCGTCAAGGTGCTGCGTGACCTCGGGCGCATCGGTAACCGCGAGACGCCGACAATCGTGTCAATTCTCGTGATGGAAGACCTCGCAATGGCTTTCTATCTGCCGGTGCTTTCGGCCGTCGTCGTGGGCGCCACTCTGGCGCAAGGCCTCGTCACAGTTGCAGTTGCCGTTGGTCTGGTGCTCGTCGTGCTCATGCTGACGTATTACTTCGGAACCAAGCTCTCCAAGGTGTTCAGCGCCAATCATGGCGAGTCACTCGTGATTGGCGTCATGGGTCTCGCCATGCTCGTCGCCGGATTCGCAGCCGCAGTGCAGGTGTCGAGTGCAGTCGGCGCGTTTCTTGTGGGAATTGCGCTCTCTGGTCAAGTTGCGGAAAATGCCGAAAAGGCGCTGGAACCGCTCCGTGACCTGTTCGCCGCAATCTTCTTTTTGTTCTTCGGGCTGCAAACAGATCCGGCCGACATTCCCGCTGTCTTCCTGCCGGCCCTGGCTCTCGCCGTTGTCACGATGGGCACCAAGCTATTGACCGGCTATCTCGCAGCGAAGCGGGCCAACGTGGGTGTTCCCGGTCGCTGGCGTGCCGGTCTTGCGTTGATGCCCCGTGGAGAATTCAGTGTGATTATTGCCGGCCTTGCCGTGTCTGCAGGGCTTAACCCTGAGATTGCACCATTCGCTGCGACGTACATGCTCATCACGGTCATTGCGAGCCCCGTGTTGGCCCGTTTGACAGACACGAGCTGGTTCAAGCGCCGGATGCGCAAGAACGTGACCGCGAGCATCCAGACTGTGCCGAACTAAAGCTCAGAACTTAGGGAACGACGATGGGTGTCGTCGGCACGATGTTGGTCGTGACGACGCCGGCCTTCGTTCCGGTCACCGCTACAGTCATGTACTTACCGACGTTTGCAGCTACGACGCGATAGGTGCTCGCTGCGCCGTTCGTGACGGTCCTACACGTGGAAGGAACAGTCGCGACTGCGGCGGTGACCGGAGCAGAACACGCGTACCACTTGTAGGTGAACTTCGTCAGTTTGGTCATCTCTGTTGCCATGGCGGTCCACGTCTGTGGGCCGACGATACCGTCGACGCTGAGGCCCTTCTTTGACTGGAACGTGCGAACCGCCTTGCGGGTTCCGGAACCGTAAATTCCGTCGACCTTGACCGAGATGCCCGCGCCCTTCAGTGCAACCTGAATGTTGCGCACGAAGTAGCCGTTGTAGGTCGGTCCGTAGTTCTGATACGGCGAGACTGTGGTCCAGTTACCGGTCGAAGCCGTCAGAGTTTGGCCAACCTTCGCGGTTCCAGTCACGGCCGGTTGCCCGGGAACGACGGGTGCAGTTGGGGTCGGTGTTGGCGTCGCAGACGGCGTAGAGGACGGAGTCGGTGTTGGCGTCGCCGTGGCCGTAGGCGTTGGAGTGGCCGTCGGCGTCACGGAAGTAGTTGGCGTAGGCGTTGGGGTAGGGGTCGATCCGTTACTGACGGGTCCGACAGTGGCCGTGTGCGTGGTCGCATTCGTGCCGTTTTTCGAACCCACGACCTTAACGCTGAGGTGCTTGCCCGCATCGCCCGCGACAGGGGTGTAGGTCGACGTAGTTGCGCTCGAGATGCTCGAACACGCACCTGGCTGAGTCGTTGTCGCCGTTGCCACGGCGGTTGAACAGATGAACCACTGGTACGTGATCTGTGCTGCGTTTGACAGCAGCCGGTTCATGACACCATAGGTCATCGGGCCGGCGATGCCGTCTGCCGTGAGCCCGTTTGCTGCTTGAAACGATTTGACGTTCGTCGTAGTCTGCGGGCCGTAGTTGCCATCGACTGAGGTTGGAACGTTTGCCAGGTTGAGCGCGACCTGAATGTTGCGCACGAAGTAGCCGTTGTACTGGGTTCCGTAGTTTTGGTAGACCGATGCTCCGACCCATGATCCAACATTGACCGCGACCGGCGAACCCACGATCGGGGTGCCGGAAAGGCTGGGATCAACCGCAGTCGGGGGTGTCGTCGTAGGAGGCGTCGTCGGGGACGGCGTGGGCGAAGGCGTGACCGTCGGCGTTGGAGTCGCGGTCGGAGTCGCCGTGGACGTTGGGGTGACCGTCGGAACGACCGTGGGAGTTGCCGTCGGTGTTGGGGTTGCGGTCGCCGCAGCGATTGCCGTCGGACGTGACAACCAGTAGCGGGTGACGCCAGCCGTGTTCGTCGCAGAGACCCGCACCGCGGCAAACTTGCCCACCTGTGCGGCTGTCCACGTGACCGAATTGGTCGTTGATCCTGCCGTCGCACAGTCAGAAAGCTTGGCCGGACCCGAAGATGAAACTGCCGTGGGACAGGTGTACCAGACGTAGGAAATGGTCGGTGTTGGAGTCCCTCTCCATGAACCCGCCGTGGCTGTAGCCGAGGAACCAACCGAGGTGGAGCCCGAAATGGTCGGAGCGGTCAGAACACTCGCCAATTCCGTAACCTGACCGGTGGCAGCTGACCACGATGAAACGGAACCCGCGGAGTTTGTCGCGGTCACCTTCACTGTCAAGAACTTGGACAAGTCGGTTGCGGTGGGAACGAAGGTCTTGGCCGTCGCGTTGGTGATGGCCGAGCATCCACTTGGCGTCAACGTCGAGGCAGTCTGGGTCGCGGTACAGCGCGACCATTGGTAGGAGTACGACGTCGGCGAGCCCGAATAGGTCCCGTTGGCGGCGGTCAGCGTTGCGCCAATTCGGGCCGTCCCAGAAATAGTTGGGTACGCGCTTATTGCTGGTGGTGAGACCTGCGTCGATCCAAACCAGTCGGTGTAGTAATTGAAGAAGTTGCGGTTTCCGTACGCGGAACAGCTATCGCCGTAACCGTAACCCGCCGAAAGTGCAGCCGCGTTGGGCGTGTACGGCGTGTAGAGGTAGAGAGCGTGTGTCGCCTGGTTCTCGATGTAGACGTCTTGCGTTCCACAGTCGATGTTTGGGTTGTACTGAATTTGTGAGACCCGGCCTACCGGCTTCATCAGGTCGAAGCGGGTGTCCCACCACGTACCCGCCCCGGTTCCTGGGGGTTGCGTGTAGCGCTTGAGCAAGTACGATCCGTAGCGAACCTGATTGTAGAAGCCGTAGTAGTCGCTGTCACATGCGGCCGTGTCTGGGCATCCGGCCCCCATTGCCGCGGTGTAACGCCACGTCGAGGGCCAGGTGTGCGTGACCAACCCCTGCTCCTTCTGGAGCATGACGAGAATTGCCTTCTGGCTGACACCGCACGCTTTTGCGACCTTGAAGATGATGGTTGCGGCCGATTCGTTTGCTGCACCCTGATATGCCGCACACATCGGGTTTGCCGCGGTTGTCCACGTCGTTTCTCGATAGTCCTTCAAGCACACGTATCCCGCCTGGCACGACGGGACCTTGGCATTCAAGAAATCCTGGATCTGTGCAACGGTCATCGCGTTCGAGTCCCAGAACAGCGCGTCAGAGATGATGTTGCCGGCCTTGAACTGGCTGAGGTCAGCTGCGGCCGCCGGTGGGGCATCTGTCGCAATGTTCGCCGAGACGAGTCCGCCCGAAACCACAGCAATCGCCGCCACCATGGTGAGGAGGCGCTTAGTCATGCGGCGAATGGCGTTGACAGACATCGCTTAAAGCATAAACAAGTACATGAAGGTTTCCTGGCAGTTTGGCGTTTTGGCGAGCCAAGGTTTGTCGAAGATTGGCTGGATGAGCGCAACTGACATGCCGTGTCGTCGGCGAGACGATTCAAACCAAATTTGCCTTATAGTTGTCTATTGGACAATACGTCTACATCTATTGAGGAGTTCACAATGATCAAGCGCTCACTCGCGCTCGGCGCCTCCGTTCTGGCATTCGCTGCCGGCTCGGTTGTCGCCGTAGCTGCCCCCGCCTCGGCGTCGGCAGTGTTTGCCCCCACAACCGGCATCGAGCCGGGAACCATGTTTAACGGCATGACCATTACTGCTGAGCCCGGAAATTACCTTTGCGAATGGGAAGGCACCGAGACGACTAACGGTGATCCGGTCCAATTCGGCATGTACTTCCTGTCGAGTGCGGACACTGTTCCTGACTTTGAGGACGATTGGATTGGTGCAACTCGCGCTGAGAGCGTTCCCTACGTTGCAGGGGCGACTACTTCCGTGCCATTCGACTTGGAGATGCCAGTGCTTGACGCACACGATCCGGCCAACAACATTTTGGCAATCCCCTTTTGCTTTGACGAAACCAGGGAATTCTCAGTCGATCAGGGTTCATACGTCATTGAATACAGCGACGCGACGTTTGCCGCTGCCTCCATGGCAGCGGGTGGAACGAATTCGGTCAGCTTGATCGACGGAACCGATGGAGGATTGTCCTGCGACGTCGCATACTCGACCGGCCCTTACTCGCTTGCACTCCAGTTCTACCCCTCCTTTGACGCATATTATGACGACGAGGAGCCCGCGCTGACCTTGCCAGAAGGTTGGGACAACGACGGCCCCGGTCTTGGATCGTTCGATGGCGCTGATCTTCCTGGCGGAGTCTCGGCATCGTTCTCCGTCCCCGCAACTCTCGCAGCTGGCGACTACGTCGTTGCTGTCTATTGCGTCAATGCAGACGGCTTCTGGGGTGACAGCCCGAACATCGGACTCGTGCCGGTTGCCATCACCGCTGCCAGCCTCCCCGCCACCGGCGTGAATGCTGCTGAGGTTGCCGGTGCTGCTGCACTCGGTTCCTCGCTCATCGCAGTCGGTGGAATCGTTTGGATTCTGCGTCGCCGTTCCGCGAAGGCCTAACCCCCTCTCGCTAAACGAAAGAAATGGATGCGTCTCTCACCTTCGGGTGGGAGACGCATCCTTCTTTTCTGGGTCGAGGAGCTACTTGCGCGAAGGCGGATGGTCCATGCGCATGTAGACGCCACCCTTGCGTAGCTCATCCAGCATCTGGTTCAACCGCTTCTCACGAATATCCCTCCGCTCAGCGCGAGTAATCCACGCGAGGTAATCGTTGCGTTGGTAGGCGGGCCGATGGTCATAATCTGCGCGAAGGCCTGACGTCTCGAGCGCGCGCTTGACATCCTCAGGCATCTCAACGGGCTTGCGCTTGAGGCGCCCATTCTTGTCACGCGGATCAATCTTGCCCATATCGACAGGCTACCGAACACAGAACGGGGCACAGATTTGGGATAACTTATTGGAGTGACGGAAAAAAGGGCACGACTGTCAAAAGCAGCGATTGTTCGTGTAGCAATCGAGTATCTCGATTCGCATTCCGTCGAAGAACTCACCTTGCGCGCTCTTGGCGAAGAACTTGGTGCCCACCACACGGCGCTCTTTCGACACTTTAGAAATAAGAACGAACTCGTCGTTGCTATGTTCGGCTTTGTCGTTGATGAAGTCACGGAACAGTGCGGGGACTTAACGCCGCTTGATCCCCGAACTCGAATCGAAAAACTGGCCACGGCCTTCCGGGGCGTTTTCCATCGTCACCCCGCACTCGTTCACACGATTGTGTCCGGCCCTCCCGCAGCCGCCACACGACCCGTCATGACCGTTGTTGTTGACGCGCTGAAGGAGATGGGAGTGCCCGAAGAGAAGCAGGCTGCGTACTACCAGCTACTCGAAACGCACGTTTTTGGGTCGTCGACGTACGACTTTGCAGGTGCGCCCCATCAACTTTCTTCTCGACGAGAACGACACCACTCTTCTGGGCTTGCGCCTCTCGTGGCGGCCTCGGGTTCAGTCGCTGACATCGATAAGCTCAACGAGCGGGTTTTTGATCTCGGTTTGCGCTTGATCTTGGATAGCGCGCAGTCTTCCTAGTCAGACACCCGGCGTAAACTGACGGGCATGCGTCAACTTCTCGGAATCACACGATACGTCGTGGTCATCCCCGCACTCGCTTCAATTTTCGGAGCCGTGCTGCTCATGATTCAAGGCTCCATTGAGATGGGGGTCGTCATTTACAAGGCGATCTTCACGGAGTACCTGCTCAAGGAGTCGGTTGTCGATGTGCTGACCGCAATCGATGCAATCTTGCTCGGCACCGTGCTTCTCGTCATCGGCTACGGGCTCTACGAACTCTTTGTTGACTCAAACATCCCCGTGCCCGCTTGGCTTCGCGTCAAAGACCTAGACGACCTCAAATCCAAACTCATCGGTGTTGTGGTCGCCATCATCGCCGTTGTTTTCGTCGGAGTATTTGTGGACTCAAAGCGAGCCGACGAGGTCATTGCCTACGGCGTCGGAGCCGGTGCCATTGTCATCGCACTGGCCGCCTTCGCCTGGGCTTCGCGCAAACCCGTGAAGGCCCCGGCTGCCGATGTTGAACGCAAGGTCAGGTAACTTTGAAGGGTCGCCCTCGTAGCCCAGAGGATAGAGCAGGAGCCTTCTAACTTCAAGACCAACTCGCTCGCTGTTCGGGTTTATCGGGGCCAGGAATCTCTCGATGCGTTTCGCGCGCCCATCGTTCATTGCCTACATTTTTGGTAGAGTGCTGATATGAATTTTGTCCCCTTCGTCTTGGCTGCTCTTGCCGCTACGGCCTCTATTGTGTTCGTTCCCGTGGCGCCGGCCCACGCGACTGGGAGTGGAGGAGTTGCCCTCTACCTCTCTGCACCCCTTGTGCAGGGCTCAGAAATTGACCCTGCAGGCTCGTTGACCGAGAACTTCAATGGCTTGGGCGGCAGTCCCACATTAGAAGGTTCAACTTGCCCGACCGCCCTTGCGATTGGCACGCTCAGCACCGCGCCCTCGACGACCGCATGCCAGTATCGACTTCCCGGGATTTATGGCGGTGCCGGTGCCACAAATTCGAGTCCGTTTTTTGGGGGCGATGGATCCAATTATTTTGGTACATATAATTTTAGCGACGCGGAGATTACCTTTACCTTTCCCACTGGTGGCGTGAAGTACGTCGGATTCTGGTGGTCGGGCGGTAACAGGGGAAACGTTGTGACCTTTTACAACGGCGCGACCGAAGTTGCGAGCCTGGATACTCTCGCCCTCGAGGAATTATTGGGCAGCGCGCCACCAAGCGACTGGCCTTCGGGTAATGGATCAATGACTGCCATGGACGGAACCGCCTATCCGAAAGGACACTACTTCGGTAATCCACGCGGGTACATAGAGTATCCGCCTCTGTCCCAGTCGGGGGGACTTACTCAGGGTGGAGACGGCCCCTATACCCAGCACCGAGATTTCGTGTATGCGTATATCAACCTCTTCCTCACCGGCGATCAGACTGCAACCTCCGTGAAATTCAGCGGGAACGGATTTGAGTTCGACAACCTGACGACGTCAACACTCGAGCAAACGCCCGACACGTCGATGGTTTTTGCGGGGGGACTCGTTGGACAGACAGTCCAGTTCCTTCCTGGCGCGACTGACGCGACCGGGTCAATGGTTGCGCAGTCCTCCACCACGGCCGCCAATCTCAGCGCAAACAGTTACCAGCGCTCCGGATACACGTTCACTGGATGGAACACTGCCGAGGATGGAACGGGGACCCCTTACGGGGCAGGCGCTAACTTCAACTTTGCGACTGACCTGACGCTCTACGCCCAATGGGAACTGACAGCGACTGGAGGCGGGGCGTTGGCCAACACCGGCGTAGACGTCACTTCAATCACACTACTGAGTAGCGTGATTGCAGCACTGGCGGCTCTGGCTGTAGCAATGCGAATCTCCCGCCGACGCGTCTAGCCCGCTGAGTGCGGCGGGAACCCCGCTTGATAAACTCCGATTGGGCTGAAACTCTGGCCCGTCGCCCTCGTAGCTCAGAGGATAGAGCAGGAG
>JBFYOK010000029.1:0-4379 GCA_041303845.1 Microbacteriaceae bacterium
GGTTGGCGCGGCCGATGACGTCACCGGTCAGGCAGTCGTCGCATTTGTCATTATCAAGACGAGCCACGCACACGATCTGCCACCGAATGAACTCAGTGCGGCGCTGCGCGCACACGTCGCAACTCAGATTGGTGCGATTGCGCGGCCAGCGAAGGTCTATCTCGTCGCGGAGTTACCAAAGACCCGCAGCGGAAAAATCATGCGGCGACTGCTTCGAGACGTCGCAGAGGGTCGACCCATTGGGGACACGACCACCCTCACGGACCCGGCCGTGTTGAGCGTGATCAACGCACAGGTTCACTGAACCAAATGGCCTAGGTTTGCCTCGAGACGGACCTACTTGAACGCGACGACGATTTCGACTTCAACGGGTGCGTCGAGTGGCAAGACCGAAACCCCCACGGCTGAGCGGGAGTGACGACCGGCATCCCCGAAGATTTCGACCAGGGTTTCGGATGCACCGTTGATGACACCGGGCTGACCGGTGAAGGCAGGGTCGGAAGCGACGAATCCGGTGACCTTGACAACCTGAGTGACGCGATCGAGTGACCCAATCACTGACTTGACCGCGGCGAGCGCGTTTAGCACGGCCGTGCGAGCGTAAGCGTTTGCATCGGCTGCAGGGACGAGCCCGTGACCGTCGCCCACCTTGCCCGTCGCAGGAAGTGCGCCCGAAACAAAGGGAAGCTGACCCGCGGTAAACACTAGGTCGCCGTGGATGGTCGCGGGAACATACGCCGCGACGGGGGGAACGAGTTCCGGAATTTCAATGCCGAGTTCCGCAATGCGCGCTTCGAAGTTAGCCATGGTCAAAGCCTAGGCGAGCGGGCGCTTGAAGTAGGCGACGAGACCGCCCTCAGGTCCCGTGACAATCTGCACGAGCTCCCAGCCGTCAACCCCCCAAGTGTTCAGGATGGCCGTCGTGTTGTGAATCATCAACGGAGTAGTTGCATATTCCCACGTGACCATGGCTTGGGCTCCTCGCTATCGGGTAGTTCCCAAGTTTTTCGGGATACGCTTTATCTTATGTTTGCCAAGGCACCCAAGTCTGTTCGTCAAACCGGTGGAATCGTCACTCTCGTCGGCATGAGTGCAGTAGCGGCCGTTCTCGTCGCTGCGTCAGTCACACCCGCGATGGCCGTTACCGGCCTCGCCGCGAACAGCACCCTCGGAATCTTTGACCAACTGCCGGACTACCTGCAGGTTGACAAGCTCGCAGAAAAGACGAGTCTCTACGCCAAGGGCGGGGATGGCAAGGATGTTCTGCTCGCGTCGTTCTTCGCCCAAGACCGCGAAGAAGTGTCGCTCGACGAGATTTCGCCGTTCGTCATTGACGCGGCTATTGCCACCGAAGACCCCCGTTTTTATGACCACGGCGGCGTCGACTTGATTGGTACCACTCGAGCGCTCCTGTCGAACTTCATCGGCGGAACCGTTCAGGGTGGCTCTTCCATCACTCAGCAGTACGTCAAGAATGTTCTCGTTCAGAAGGCCGAAGGTTTGTCTGACCCCGTGGCTCGAAAGGCCGCCTACGAGGAAGCAACCGAGACGAGCGCCGAGCGCAAGCTCAAGGAGATGAAGCTCGCCATTGGCATTGAGCAGAACTACAGCAAAGAAGAGATTCTGACGGGCTACCTCAATATCGCCGCGTTTGGTGGGCGGGTTTATGGAATCCAAAGTGCCGCCAAAACGTATTTCGGTGTTGATGCCAAAGACCTCAAGCTTGAACAAGCCGCCAGCCTCATCGCAACGCTGAACAACCCGAACAACCTGCGTATCGACCAAGAAGAAAACCTCGAGGACAACGAGGCCCGTCGTGATTACGTGCTCAGCCGAATGCTGGCCGAGGGCAAGATCACCCAGAAAGAACATGACAAGGCTGTCAAGACGGCATTGGAGCCGAAGATCACGCCGAGCTCGACGGGCTGTCAGTCAGCCGGCAACGCAGCATATTTCTGCGATTACGTGACCTGGATCATTCGAAACGACCCGGCTTTCGGCAAAACAGAAGACGAGCGTTGGAACGCCTTCCAGCGCGGTGGATGGAAAATCATGTCCAGCCTGAACCTTGCGGTTCAAGAGGCCGCCGCGAACGGCGAAGCGACTTGGGTTCCCAAAACGGCCGAGGGTATCGAAATCGGCTCAGCTGCCGTCTCGGTTGAGGTTGGTACCGGGCGTGTGATCGCCATGGCTCAGAACAAGAACTATTCGAACGACCCCGAAATCACTCAGACAGACCCCTCATACACGTCGGTGAACTACAGCACCGACAAGTTGTACGGAAGCTCATCGGGCTTCCAGGTGGGTTCGACGTACAAGGTCTTCGCTCTCGCAGAATGGCTTGAGGCAGGCCACGGCCTAGGTGAGACGGTGGATGGTCGTGCCGAGGTGGACGGTGCACCGCGCAAGTGGTCGATGTCCACATTTAGTAACTCCTGCGATGGCGCTGGTGGTGCCGACTGGTCCACAATCAACGACGGAAACAACCCCGGTGGAATCATCGACGCTCTGACTGCGACGACGAACTCAATCAACACCGCCTACATCGCAATGTCTCAGAAGTTGGACCTGTGCGAGATCCGCAAGACGGCAGAGAGCCTTCTCGTTCACCGTGCTGATGGAGACGTACTCGCAAGCGGACCGGCTGCAACCCTCGGAACAAACGAAATCGCCCCATTGACAATGGCCGTTGCTGTTGCCGGCATTGCCAACCAGGGCAAGGTGTGTAGTCCTATCGCGATTGACAAAATCACCGACGCAAACGGTAAGGACATCGCCCCGCCGAAAACCACGTGCACGCAGGCGATTAGCCCTCAGGTAGCTAACACCGTCGCCTACGCGATGGCATCCGTCATCTACAGTGGCACGGCAACAGCGTCGAACACTCAAGATGGCATTCCGCTGATGGGCAAGACGGGAACGACAGACAACGCCGTGCACACGTGGATGGTGGGATCCTCGTCTAAGGTCGCCACAGCGGTCTGGGTGGGTAACGTCGTTGGATTCAGCTCGCTCTCAAACTTCAACTTCAACGGCGTTACGGCTAACCGGGTTCGCCACCAGATTTTCCGCGAAATCATGGCCACTGCCAACGGTATTTACGGTGGAGAAGCTTTCGGCAGCCCCGACTCAACGATGTTGGGTGGCGGTCGCTCAGTGCCCGTGCCCGACACAAAGAGTTTGACATTCGAACAGGCGAAGCAGATTCTCGAGGCCAGTGGCTTGTCCGTTCAAAACGGTGGCGCAATCGACTCTGAGCTCGCCGTCGGAAAGGTCGTCAAGACCGACCCTCCCGTCGGCACCACAATCAATGGTGCAGCTCTTGTCACCGTGTACACGAGTAACGGAAGCCTCGTGCCGGGCCCGGCGACTCAGGTTGGAAAGACCGAAGCGGTAGCAACGGCGGCGCTTTCGAGATGGCGTGTGCGCGTGGTCTACGTTGATCCCCCGGATGATGTCTGTCGTCCCGTCGATAACGGACCCGTCTCGAGTGGGGCACCGACGCCAACACCAACCGTGACGTGCGTGCCGGCGGCCAACCCCAACAAGGGCAAGGTCATCAAGCAGTCGCCGATTGGTGGATTCGTCAAGAGTTCCGCGACCGTCACCCTTACCGTTCAGAACTAGCGAATGGACTGGGTAACCCCTAGCCGGCTTATCGGTGCGGGTGCGGCTGTCGGGCTCGGTGTGCTCGCCTACGCGTCGCTCATCGAGCGCAACGCCTTCGCCCTTCGACGAGTACGTGTGCCGGTTCTCGAGCCCGGGAGTAGCGACCTCACGGTTCTTCATCTGTCAGATCTACACCTGGCCCCCTGGCAGCGCGCCATACGAAAGTGGGTTGCCTCACTCGCCGATCTGCGCCCTGATTTCATTGTGAACACGGGTGACAACCTCGGCCACTCAAACGCGCTCTCCTCACTTCGAGAAGCGTTTGCAGGGTTCGCCGGTGTGCCCGGCGTGTTCGTCAACGGGTCCAACGACTACTTCGCGCCGGAATTCAAGAACCCGTTTCGGTATCTGGCCGGGCCCTCGGTGCAACAGGCTGAGCCAGTCCGCCTGGACACCCCGGCCCTCGAAAAGTTTCTGACGGATGATCTCGGTTGGGTAAACCTAAATAATTCGGCAGCCCAAATTCTCGTCAACGGTCAAGCCATTGAGTTCTTCGGGGTAGATGACCCACACCGAAACTTTGATCGCCTCAACGAGATGTCAGGTGAGTTGGATGCGCTACGCGAGTCCGAGAAGGGGCGAGTCGCCCTCAGCGTGGGTGTCGCGCATGCTCCGTATCAGCGCATCCTGAACGCGTTTGTCGTCAACGGGGCGCGCATGATCTTTGCGGGACACACGCACGGCGGACAGGTGTGCGTTCCGGGTGTGGG
>JBFYOK010000030.1:0-5859 GCA_041303845.1 Microbacteriaceae bacterium
TGCACGCCGAGCTCACGACTCATCGCCAGCACGCCACCTTTGGAGGCCGTGTAGGAAATCTGCGAGGTCGCCGAGCCGAGAACGGCTACGAACGATGCGGTGTTGATGATGGAACCGCTGCCCTGCTTCACCATGTGGCGAAGCGCCGCACGCGAGCACAGGTAAACCGACTTGAGGTTCACATCTTGAACCTTCTGCCACGCGGGCAACTCGGTGGTCTCAATCGAGTCGTCATCGGGAGGAGAAATGCCGGCGTTGTTGAACGCGATGTCAACCGAGCCGTATTTCTTGGCCGCGGTGTCGAACAGGTTGTTCACCTGATCCTCATCGGTCACGTTCACCTCGACAAAGATGCCGTCAACTTCGGCGGCTGCTGCCTCGCCGTTGGAACCAGCCAAGTCGCCGATGACGATGTTTGCGCCTTCAGCGCGCAAACGCTGGGCGGTGGCGAATCCGATTCCGCCCGCACCTCCCGTGATGACAGCGGTCTTGCCGGCAAGGCGCTGCGTGAGGTCGATCTTTTCGATACTCATGTTTTTCTCCTAGTGGTGGTGTGGCTAGTCAGTCGGAATGAAGACGTTTTTTGTTTCGGTGAAGGCGAGCGGAGCATCCGGACCGAGTTCGCGTCCTAGGCCTGATTGCTTGAATCCGCCGAAGGGGGTGTTGTAGCGAACTGAAGAGTGGGAGTTGACCGACAGGTTGCCCGACTCAATGGCGCGCGTCACCCGCAGTGCACGCCCCACATCGCGGGTCCAAATCGAACCGCTGAGGCCGTACTCCGTTGCATTGGCAAGAGCCAGACCGTCGGCTTCGTCGTCGAACGGCAAGACGGTGACGACCGGCCCAAAGATTTCATCGCGTGCCGAAATGTGATCCCGCGAACTTGGGGTGAGAACCGTCGGGGCGAAGAAGTATCCCTTACCGGTCGGCGCGTTCCCACGGAACGCCACCGGTGCATCATCGGGCACGTATGCCGAGACCGAGTCAAAGTGCTTCTTGTGCACGAGCGGACCGACCTCGGTCTTCTCACTCGTCGGGTCACCAACGACAACGTTCTTGACCGCCGTCTCGAAGTGCTCCATGAACTTGTCATACACGTCGCGCTGAACGAGGATGCGCGAACGCGCGCAGCAGTCCTGACCGCCGTTCTCGAACACGGCGTAGGGTGCGGTCGCCGCAGCCTTTTCGACGTCGGCATCGTTGAAGACGATGTTGGCGCTCTTGCCGCCGAGTTCGAGGGTGACGCGCTTAATCTGCGCCGCGCATCCGGCCATGATTTGCTTGCCTACTTCGGTTGATCCGGTGAACACGATTTTGCGCACCGTCTCGTTTGTGACGAACCGGTCTCCAACGACGGAACCGCGACCGGGAAGCACCTGGAACAGCCCCTCGGGCAGGCCAGACTCGAGCCCAAGCTGGCCGAGTCGAATTGACGTCAGGGGAGTCCATTCCGCGGGCTTGAGTACGACGGCGTTACCGGCAGCAAGTGCGGGAACAAATCCCCACGATGCAATTGTCATCGGGAAGTTCCATGGCGTGATGACTCCGACGACACCCAACGGCTCCTGGAACGTGATGTCGACTCCACCGGCGACCGGAATCTGCTTCCCAAAGAGCGTTTCGGGGGTTCCTGAGTAGTACTCGAGCACGTTGCGCACGTGGTTGGCTTCCCAGCGCGCCTGCTCAATGGGGTGTCCGGAGTTTCGAACTTCGAGCGAAGCGAGGTATTCGATGTCTCCGTCGACGGCCGCCGCGAAGCGCCGGAGTGCGGCCGCGCGGTCGGCCGGATTCATTCGCGCCCACTCTTTCTGCGCCTTGCTCGCCCGCGCGATTGCCTCATCGGTTTGCTCGAGGCTGAGGTGCTCGATGGTCTCCATCGCCTCTTCGGTTGCCGGGTTGATGATCTGATAGCTCATCGATTTCTCCTATAGGTGTTTGCTGCCTCAACGAGGCCTTCAAAAAGTCGAGCGTCCTCTTGTGCTGTTTGTTCGGGATGCCACTGCACGCCAATCCCGAAGGAGACACCGTCAAGTTCAATCGCTTGAATCACGTCATCGTCCGTGCGGGCAACCACACGCAATCCTGTTCCGGTCTGGTCAATTGCTTGGTGGTGATACACCGCACCGTTCACGGGCGCAGCTGCGTCGAGAACTCCAGCAAGAGCCGAGTCTGCATCAACGTGCACAGGTACGGAGTTGAACTCGCCCTTGCCCTTCTGATACCTGTCGGTGCCGATGACGTCGGGCAAGTGCTGAATCAACGTGCCGCCCTGGTGCACGTTCAGCATTTGAGCGCCACGACAAATCCCCAAGAACGGAAGGTCGCGTTCGATGGCGGCAGTGAGCAGTGCGTCTTCGGTCGCGTCGCGTGCTTCGTTCGGCACGTCGGTGGTCGGATGCGCGGCCTGGCCGTAACGCGCGGGGTCGACATCTTCTCCGCCACAAATAATCAGCCCATCGAGCCCATCGAGCACTCGGTGTGCGCTTGCCACGTCGAATGGCTGGGGTGGAATGAGCACCGCAATGCCGCCGGCGCGGTTGACCGCCTCAAAGTAGACTTTCGGCAAAAACGCGGCCTGCACATCCCAGACACCCGACTGCGCCTGGCGCAGGTACGTGGTGAGGCCGATGACTGGGCGGTCCGCCCGTTCGATGTTAGAGACGCTCAAAGCCACGGAAGCGCTCCCAATCCGTGACAGCTGATTCGTAGGCCGCCATTTCGACACGTGCATTGTTCAAGTAGTGATCCACAACTTCGTCGCCAAAGGCGGCTCGGGCGATGGTCGACTGCGAAAAGAGCTCGGCAGCTTGGCGGAGGCTGCTGGGAACGCGTGGGGCGCCACCGCCGTATGCGTTGCCCGTGGTGATCGGTTCGAGCTCGAGCTTGTTTTCGATTCCGTGTAGACCGGCAGCGATGAGCGCAGCCACGGCGAGGTACTGATTGACGTCACCGCCGGGAACGCGCTGTTCGACCCGCATGCCGTATCCGCGACCGACGACCCGCAACGAGCACGTGCGGTTGTCGAGACCCCAGGCAACTGCAGTCGGAGCAAAACTTCCGTCGACGTAACGCTTGTACGAGTTGATGTTGGGGGCAAAGAACAGCGACATCTCCCGCATTGCCGCAATCTGACCGGCCAAGAAGTGGCGGAACAAATCACTCATGCCATTCTCTTTGCTCTCGTCGGCGAAAACGGGTGAACCGTCGGTGCCGCGAAGGCTGATGTGAATGTGGCAGCTGTTGCCTTCACGCTCGTTGTATTTCGCCATGAAGGTGATGGCCTTGCCGTGGTTCTCGGCGATGGCCTTCGCGCCACTCTTGTAAATGGAGTGGTTGTCGCACGTGACGAGCGCGGTGTCGTAGCGGAAAGCAATCTCCTGCTGACCGAGGTTGCACTCACCCTTAACGCCTTCGCAGTACATCCCGGCGGCATCCATCGAATTGCGAATGTCACGAAGAAGCGGTTCAACACGCGATGAGGCGAGTAGGTCGTAGTCAACGTTGTAGTCGGTGGATGCTCGCAAATCGCGATACCCCTTGGCCCATGCGCCGCGGTAGGTCTCGTCGAAAACGATGAACTCCAGCTCGGTTCCAACGTAGGGGACGAGCCCGTGCTCTGCGAGTCGGGCAATCTGGGCGCGCAGAATCTCGCGGGGTGACTGCACGACGGGTGTCTCATCGAGCCAGTGCAGGTCTGCCGTCACGAGAGCGGTGCCA
This sequence comes from Microbacteriaceae bacterium, assembly GCA_041303845.1. Lineage (GTDB taxonomy): Bacteria > Actinomycetota > Actinomycetes > Actinomycetales > Microbacteriaceae > RFQD01. The sequence continues at coordinate 3,718 of JBFYOK010000030.1, forward strand.
GGCAGCCACGGTGCGAGTCGCAATGTGCTCATGTCGGGAATCATGGCCATGTCGCCGTAACCGCGTTCCCAACTTGAAATCGCATATCCCTCGACGGTGTTCATGTCGACGTCAACAGCGAGAAGGTAGTTGCAGCACTCGGCACCGTGGTGCATTGCATCTTCGACAAAAAGGCGGGCCGAGACGCGCTTGCCGACGAGGCGTCCCTGCATGTCAGTGAAGGCGACAATGACCGTATCGATCTCGCCGTCGGCAACCAGTTTGGTGAGTGCTTCGGGGGTCAGATAGCCGGATGGTCGCGTCATAGTCACTCCATTGTGAAAGGTCTAATGGTCGGAATTCCCACCATTAGACCACACAACCCAAGATTTGGCATCAGGTATTTTCGGCGGTCCTGCCCGTCGTGATGTAACACAGTTTTTACTTATTGGTAGTTCCCAAACGCTATGCCTGCCCCCTATAGTCGTGCCAACGGACCGCACAACGATGTGTGGTTTGAGCGTGTAGCGGGTTTTACCCACTGCTGCTCCCGCGTGAAGAGATAAGGAAAGAGATGTCAAAAGACACACTCAAAGTCTCGGGCGTGACATATACGACCGCAGACAAGGGTTATTTCGAAAAGCGAACGCTCAAACGTTCGGCTGGACTATGGGGCCTCTGGGGTCTCGCCGTTGCCGCCGTTATTTCGGGCGACTTCTCCGGATGGAACTTTGGAATTGGCTTCGCCGGCTTCGGCGGAATGCTGATTGCCTTCGTCATCCTCATTTTCATGTACTACGGAATGATGTTCAGTATCGGTGAAATGGCTGGCGCCATGCCACACTCCGGTGGCGCATACTCGTTCGCCAGGTCGGCCATGGGGCCGTGGGGCGGTCTCGTCACCGGTCTCGCGGAGACCATCGAGTACGTCGCTACGACCGCGGTGGTGGTCTATTTCTCGGCGAGTTACGCCGATGGAATCACCTCCGAGCTACTCGGCGTCTCCCTGCCGGCACCACTGTGGTGGGCAATTCTCTACGTTGTCTTCATCGGATTGAACTCGTTGGGTTCGAGCGTCTCGTTCAAGTTCTCGATCGTGGTGTCCATCATCTCGCTCGCGATTTTGCTCGTTTTCTCCGCCATGGCTTTGTTCTCTCCTGCGCTCGACTGGAACTCGCTCTGGAACATCGCTCCGGAGCCCGGACAGTCTGAGTTCTTGCCATACGGCATCGTGCCCATCCTGTTTGCTCTTCCCTACGCCATGTGGTTCTTCCTCGGCATCGAGGAGCTTCCGTTGGCTGCTGAAGAGTCGAAAAACCCGGTTCGTGACATCCCTCGTGCTGGTTTGATCGCTCGTACCACGCTCATCATCACCGGTTTGCTCGTGTTGTTCCTCAACACAGCACTCATCGGTGCTGAGGCAACGGCCACGGCTGGTGAGCCACTGCTCGACGGCTTCCGTGCCATGGTTGGCGATGAGGCTGCTGCTGTGCTCGCACTTGCCGCTCTGGTTGGTTTGCTTGCGTCGCTTCAGGGAATCATGTTCGGCTATGGGCGCAACATGTACTCGTTGTCTCGTGCCGGCTACTACCCGAAGTTCTTCTCGCTCACCGGCCGCAACAAGACTCCATACGTTGCGCTTATCGTCGGTGGCGTGATTGGCTTCCTCGCGCTCGTCATTGTTGACGCTCTCGGTGGTTCGGGCGGCGTCGCCGGTGCCATTGTGCTCAACATCGCGGTGTGGGGTGCGGTCATCGCCTACGTCATGCAGATGATTTCATTCGTGATTCTTCGCAAGAAGTTCCCGAACGTCAATCGCCCGTATAAGAGCCCGTGGGGTGTCCCCGGGGCTGTCATTGGTGGCGTCGTCGCGTTGTTGATCTTCTTCGGATTTTTCATCAACGAGCCCGCACGACCTGCCATCGTGGCAATCGCCGTGATCTACGTCATCATCCTTCTCGGATTCGCCGTTTACGGACGCAAGCGTCTCATCCTCTCGCCAGAGGAAGAGTACGCGGTGTCGGGTGGACTCCACGGAGATCCGCAGAAGGAAGGCTACGGCGGCACGACCGAGAAGAAGCTTCTCGCTTCCGACGGACCTGCCAAGAAGTAAGTAGCGTCACCAGCACCCGCTTGCGGGTGTGTGCGAGTGGGGGGGGGGGG
>JBFYOK010000031.1:0-2846 GCA_041303845.1 Microbacteriaceae bacterium
GTACACGCAGATTGCCGTACCCGATGCAGCGACCTATGCCATCGCGGCAAAGGGATCCGGCACTCAGGAAATTGCAACGACGATGGCGTTCGTCCGGCTTCTCAAGGATTTGATTCGCGACAAAGAATTTGGCCCGCGCATCGTTCCGATCATCCCGGATGAAGCTCGCACATTCGGCATGGATGCCTTTTTCCCGAACGCGAAAATCTACAACCCGAACGGTCAGAATTACCTTTCTGTCGACCGTGATCTTTTGCTTGCGTACAAGGAAGACCCAACGGGAACCATCATCCACGTTGGAATCAATGAGGCTGGCGCACTCGCCGCGTTCACTGCAGTCGGATCGTCGTACTCAACTCAAGGCGAGGTACTTGTACCCGTCTACGTGTTCTATTCGATGTTCGGTTTCCAGCGCACGGGTGACGCGTTCTGGCTCGCCGGCGACCAAATGGTTCGCGGTTTCATCATCGGAGCCACCGCAGGTCGCACAACGCTGACCGGCGAGGGGCTTCAGCATGCAGATGGTCACTCTCACCTCATCGCCTTCACAAACCCCGCAGTCGTGTCTTATGACCCGGCGTACGGGTACGAGATCGGCCACATCATGCGTTCAGGTATTGATCGTATGTACGGCGGTGCGCACCCGAATCCGAACGTCATGTACTACCTCACGGTCTACAACGAGCCAATCGTTCAGCCCGCTGAGCCGGAGAATCTCGACGTCGAAGGCGTCATCAAGGGCATGTACCTCTTGAAGGAATCCGCTTCATCCGGACACAAGGCCCAGATTATGGCGTCGGGTGTTTCTGTACCGTGGGCCCTGGAGGCGCAGGATCTCCTCGAGAAGGACTGGGGCATTTCGGCTGACGTGTGGTCAGTCACCTCGTGGTCGGAGCTGCGACGAGATGGCATCGACGCCAAGACGGCGAACATGCTCGACCCAACGGGCGAGCCGCGCATCCCCTTCGTCACGCGAAAGTTGGCGAACACGGCCGGGCCGGTCGTTGCAGTTTCTGACTTCAACCACCTCGTTCCCGGGATGATTCGGGAGTTTGTTCCCGGAGCATTCGACACGCTCGGAGCAGATAACTTCGGTTTCTCGGACACTCGCGCAGCTGCTCGTCGCCACTTCCTCATTGACGGGCCGTCAATCGTGGTGCGCACGCTTTTGTCGCTCGCCGAGCAAGGAGTCGTTGAACGCACAACGGTGAAAGAAGCGATCGACAAGTACCGCTTGTTCGATGTCACCGCAGGAACCACCGGGTCTGCCGGCGGCGAGAGCTAGAACGAGAAAGCGAGAACGCCGTGATCATCGTTGTCTGCCCAGGACAAGGTTCCCAGACTCCCGGCTTTCTGGAACCGTGGATTGCGGAGTCGAGCGCACGGTCGCTTTTGGACACGCTTTCCGAGGCTGCAGGCGTGGACCTGGCCAAACACGGAACGGTCAGTGACGCGGAGACTATTCGCGACACTCAAATCGCTCAGCCTCTCATTGTTGCGGCCGGCATCTTGGCTTTAGACGCACTTGCCGAGACCGACCATTTGTCAAAAACTGCTGGAATTGCGGGTCACTCAGTTGGGGAGTTTACGGCCGCTGCTGGATCTGGGGTGCTGGATGCAACCGATGCGGTTCGCCTCGTTGGACTCCGTGGTCGGGCGATGGCCGAGGCGGCACGCGACGTGGCAACGGGAATGAGCGCCGTGATTGGTGGCGAGGAATCTGACATCGCTTCCGCTATTTCGGAACTTGGTCTTTACGCTGCCAATTACAACGGAGGCGGACAGTTGGTCGTTGCGGGAGAGTTGGGCGCACTTGCACAACTCGCAGAGTCGCCCCCCGCCGGTTCGCGCGTTATTCCGTTGCAGGTAGCTGGAGCGTTCCACACGCCCTTCATGGAACCAGCCGTCAACACACTGCGCGAGGCAACTGAGACCGTCAATTCCGCCGACCCGCGTGGGGCTCTGTGGACCAACCGCGACGGCTCTCTCGTAACCAACGGTCGGGACTTCATCGACCTCCTGGTGGGCCAGGTTTCTTCGCCCGTCCGTTGGGACCTCTGCATGCAGTCATTCGACGCAGCCGGAGTTAAGGGAATCATCGAAGTTGCCCCAGCCGGCGCGCTTGTTGGCCTCGCGAAGCGAGCACTCAAGGGCGTTCCTACGGTTGCCATCAAGGAACCCTCGGACTTAACAACTGCACGCGAGCTCATCGATTCACTCGCGTAGCCTCCACTAAAGACAAAGGACACACAATGGCTCACATTCCGCTCAACGAGTCTCGCGGGGCTGCGCACTCACGCATCTACGCGCTCGGTGCTGCACGGGGCGATTTGGTCGTGACCAATGACGATTTGGCCGGTCCAATCGAATCAAGCGATGAATGGATACGCCAGCGTACGGGAGTCATCACACGAAAGCGCGCCTCCGCTGGCGTCACAGCAGCTGACTTGGCTACCGAAGCGGCTAACGAAGCCATCAAAAAGGCCGGCATTGCGCCGAGCCAGATTGACGCCGTTTTGATTTCAACGATTAGCAACACGGTGCAGACGCCGTCCATGGCGGCACTCGTCGCCGAACGCGTGGGTGCAAACCCAGCAGCTGCCTACGACATTTCGGCCGCGTGCGCCGGCTACACGTACGGCATTGCTCAAGCGGACTCGTTCGTGAAAAGCGGGCTCGCGACATATGTGCTTGTGATTGGAGCAGAAAAGCTCAGCGAAATCGTAGAGCCGACGGACCGCACTATTTCATTCCTTCTCGGCGACGGAGCTGGCGCAGCCGTCGTCGGCCCGAGTGATTTCCCCGGTATCTCAAGAACCGTGTGGGGATCGGATGGCTCGAAGTGG
>JBFYOK010000032.1:0-4655 GCA_041303845.1 Microbacteriaceae bacterium
CGCTCATGAATGAGGCGGCCGCATCGCTCGTTGGATTGCGTGACTTCGGAGCGTTTTGCAAACCGCGAGAGCGAGCGACCACGATTCGTGAGTTGCAGGTGTTTGAGTGGAACAGTGAAGACTCGGGCACGCTCGTTGCGCGCATCCAGGCAGATGCGTTCTGTCACTCGATGGTGCGGGCGCTCGTGGGTGCGTGCGTGAAAGTTGGGTCGGGCAAACTTGCGTTGAAAGACCTTGGTGATGTCGCCGATGCCGCCGTGCGCACATCCACGTTCAAGATCATGCCCGCGCACGGACTCACGCTGGCCGAAGTGATTTACCCGACGGAACGCGAGATGGGCGAACGAGCGAACCTCACTCGGGCCCGCCGCGATGCGTCGGGATACGGTTCCGATTCCTAGCTGCGGGGCAGCTAACCGGCCCCGATTGGCGCAAGCGCGCTTTCTCGCGTACTCTTGACCTTTGGTGCTTGTTGGAGACAACGGGCGCTGAACGAACGAAGAGCCCTCGACTGCGGGGTTCGACTCTCGATTGAGAGAGCGAACGTCGCGACAGAGCGGGATTCACGAACCACTCAATTCGATCAAACAGAAAGTCGTTACTATGACACGCACTTTTTCGCCCAAACTCGCTGATGTAAAGCGCGAATGGGTCGTCATCGACGCAGCAGACGTCGTGCTCGGCCGACTCGCAAGCCACGCAGCAACGATCCTTCGCGGCAAGAACAAGGCAACGTTCACTCCCCACATGGACATGGGTGACTTTGTCATCATCATCAACGCCAGCAAGGTGGCCCTCACCGGCTCCAAGCTCGCTCAGAAGAAGGCATACCGCCACTCGGGCTACCCGGGCGGTCTGCGTTCGACGTCTTACTCCGAGTTGCTCGAGAAGAACCCAGAGCGCGCAGTCGAGAAGGCCATCCGTGGCATGCTCCCGAAGACCTCACTCGGTCGTGACCAGTTCCGTAAGTTGAAGGTCTACGCCGGCGCCGAGCACCCCCACGCTGCACAGCAGCCCAAGGTGTACACCCTTTCCCAGGTCGCTCAGTAAGCGCCGAGACTTTAGACATAAGGATTTAGACAAATGGCTGACAACGAAAACGCTGACATCGAAACAGGCGAGACTTCGGAAATGACCGAGTACTCGACTGAGACTCCCGTAGCGAAGGCCCCCAAGGCTCCTCGTGCCGTTCTCAACGTTCCCGGCGCTGCCGTGGGTCGTCGCAAGCAGGCAATCGCCCGCGTGCGACTCGTCCCCGGTTCGGGCAAGATCACGGTCAACGGTCGTGACCTCGAGAACTACTTCCCGAACAAGTTGCACCAGCAGCTCATCAACGACCCGTTCACGATTCTTGAACTGAGCGGTTCGTACGACGTTGTTGCACGCATCACCGGTGGCGGCCCCTCGGGTCAGGCCGGCGCACTTCGCCTCGGTATCGCCCGCGCCCTCAACGAGATTGACGTGGAGAACAACCGCGCAACGCTCAAGAAGGCTGGCTTCTTGAGCCGCGACGCTCGCGTCAAGGAACGCAAGAAGGCTGGTCTCAAGAAGGCCCGTAAGGCTCCTCAGTTCTCGAAGCGCTAGTCGTTTCGCTACTCTCGGGTTTCCCATGGGTCGCCTGTTTGGCACTGACGGTGTTCGAGGCTTAGCCAACCGTGAACTCACGGCTGACCTAGCCCTCGGACTCGCGCAGTCTGCCGCAGTCGTGTTGACGAGCGGAAAGTATGCCGACAAGCGACGTGCCGAAGGCCGTCGCCCGACGTGCATCGTTGCCCGCGATCCTCGCGTGAGTGGAGAGTTCTTGACCGCTGCGGTGAGCGCTGGTTTGGCGAGCTCGGGAATCGATGTGCTCGACGCCGGCGTCATCCCGACCCCGGCGGCAGCATTTCTTGTCGCTGACCTTCCTGCCGACTTCGGTGTGATGATTTCGGCTTCTCATAACCCTGCTCCCGATAACGGCATCAAGTTCTTCGCCGTCGGGGGAGTGAAGCTTCCCGATGAGGTCGAAGACCGCATCGAGGAACACCTCGGCATTGAGACACTGCTTCCCACCGGTGGCGATGTGGGGCGTATCCATCGACTGGCAGACGCAGAAGATCGCTACGTGCTTCACCTTCTGGCCAGCCTGCCGAATCGACTCGACGGAATCCACGTCGTGCTCGACTGTGCGAACGGCGCCGCGAGTGCGATTAGCCCCCAGGTGTTCACGAACGCGGGTGCCAAAGTCACCGTCATCGGCAACGAACCCAACGGACTCAACATCAACGACGGTGTCGGATCCACTCACCTCGATGTCCTCGCACGCGCGGTCGTCGAGGCTGGTGCCGATGTCGGTATTGCGCACGATGGTGATGCAGATCGCTGCCTCGCAGTAGACGCAGCCGGAAACATCGTCGACGGCGACCAAATTATGGCAATTCTGGCGGTTGCCATGAAAGAACGTGGTGACCTCACGGACGACACCTTGGTGACGACTGTGATGAGCAATCTCGGGCTTCACCGCTCGATGGCCGACCACGGAATCTCTGTTGTCACCTCTGCTGTGGGGGACCGCTACGTGCTCGAAGAACTCGAACGCGGTGGATTCGCTCTCGGTGGCGAGCAATCAGGTCACGTCATCATGACCAAGTTTGCGACGACCGGTGACGGGTTGCTGACCGGTCTCCACCTCGTGGCCGAAATGGCACGCACGGGCAAGTCAATGGCTGAGCTCGCGGCGACGATGACCGTCTACCCCCAGGTGCTTGTCAATGTGCGGGATGTCGACCACAAGAAGCTTTCGGTCAGCGATGTCATCGCTGCCGCGATTCACATTGTTGAAACCGAGTTGGGCGACAGCGGTCGGGTGCTCCTTCGTCCGTCGGGTACCGAGCCGATGGTGCGCGTCATGGTCGAGGCGACAAGCCAAGAGATTGCGGATGCCCACGCTCACGCACTCGCAGAGATTGTGCGCGTCGAGCTGTCGCTCTAAATCTTGCGCAACAAAACGCTCTGTACCGAGTGGTCGGGGCCCTTGCGCAACACGAGCCGTGCGCGCGAACGCGTGGGACGAATGTTTTGCTCGAGGTTCGGCATGTTGATGCGCTGCCAGTAATCCTGCGCGACCCCGAGTGCCTCTGCTTCGGACAAACCCGCGAAGCGATGGAAGTAGGACTTGGGGTCCGCGAATGCCCCGCGTTGCAGCGTGAGAAAGCGCTCCTCGTACCAGGCGGAAATGTCGGCGGAACGTGCATCCACATAGATGCTGAAGTCGAAGAGGTCACTCACCGCCATGCCACCGCCAACGGGAGGTTGCAGAACGTTCAGGCCTTCGACGATGAGAATGTCTGGTCGAGCCACGGTGAGAAACTCGCCGGGAACGATGTTGTAGTCGGTGTGTGAGTAGACGGGCGCCTTGGCTTCGTCGGCTCCGCTCTTGATTTCACTGACGAAATTCAAGAGAGCTCGACGGTCGTACGACTCCGGGAAACCTTTGCGGTCGAGAATCCCGCGCGCTTCCAGCACCTCGTTGGGGTACAAAAATCCGTCGGTCGTGACGAGCGCCACGTTGGGCGTCTCTTCCCACCGGGCGAGCAAAAACTGCAGAAGCCGTGAAACCGTCGATTTGCCGACGGCAACCGAACCGGCCACGCCAATGACGAACGGCGTGCTGGATGCCCTGCGCTGGAGAAACCCATTCGTTGCCGAGTGCAGCTCGCGCGCGCCGTGCGCGTAGAGCCAGAGCAGGCGGCTCAAGGGCCGGTAGATGGCGTCGACCTCCGCGACGTTGAGTCGATCACCCAGGCCACGCACGCTCTCGAGGTCTTCTGGCGTCAACGGCTGGGCGGTAACCGGTGCGAGGGCAGCCCAGTCATCACGGGGAATTTCAACAAAAGGCGTCGATTCGATGACACTGAGGGGAGCGGTTGGGTCAGGGATATTGTCGACCACCGGGGCGTCTTCGAACACCGCTCTATTCTGCCCTGCATTCTGCGCAGGCACCCACACAGGCACCTACACCGGCACCGCACGCGTAAACTTGAGACCATGTGCGGAATCGTCGGATATGTGGGTCGCCAAGACACGTTAGGCGTGCTTCTCGGCGGTCTCAAGCGCCAGGAATATCGCGGGTATGACTCTGCGGGCGTTGCGGTGCTGACCGAAGCCGGCGATCTCGTCGCGGCCAAGAAGTCGGGCAAGTTGCAGGTCTTGGTGGACAACCTGATCGCACATCCACTGACCGCCGGCCACACAGGTATCGGCCACACGCGTTGGGCGACACACGGTGCACCCACCGACGCCAATGCGCATCCGCACCTCGCCGACAACGGGCGACTCGCACTGATTCACAACGGCATCGTCGAGAACTTTGCAGACATCAAGTCAGAGATGCTGGCCAAGGGTTATGACTTTCTCAGCGAGACCGACACCGAGGTGGCCGCCATTCTGTTGGCCGACAACTTCAAGGCCACGGGCGACTTGCGCACCGCATTCGCGCAAACCGTGAATCGTCTCGAAGGGGCGTTCACGTTGCTCGCTATGCACGCCGACGAGCCAAACCTCATTGTTGCCGCACGCCACAACTCCCCGCTCGTTATCGGGTTCGGAGACGGCGAGAACTTCCTCGGCTCCGACGTTGCCGCATTCGTCGAACACACCCGTCGTGCGGCCGCCGT